>CAZVXC010000001.1:0-30963 GCA_964631435.1 uncultured archaeon
GGATGTAGTATTGCTTTGTAAAATTCACGAGGAAAAGTCGGAGATATTTGACGAACTTTTCAGAGCAATAAGAAACGGGTAAATCAAGATCGAAAAGCTTCCAGATGAAAGTCCGAACTTTCTCGATCTAAAAGTGGAGATAGCTTACAGGATGCTTGAAAGCTGTGAGTTCTGCGAGAGAAGGTGCGAGGTAAATAGGAAGGAGGGGGAGATCGGTGTTTGCGGCGTAAAATACCCGAATGTTCATAGCTGCTTCCACCACTACGGGGAGGAGGCACCTTTGGTTCCAAGCGGGACTATCTTCTACGGAGGTTGCAACTTCAAATGTGTTTTCTGCCAGAATCACGACATAAGTCAGGAGTATCCGAACGACGGGACTGTTATTGATGCAAGAAAGCTCGCTTTAATGCAAAAAGATCTAAGGCTGAGCGGTGCGAGAAACATCAATCATGTCGGCGGCGATCCAACACCGAACCTTCACGTGATCCTTGAAAGCCTAAAATACTTAGATGTGAACGTTCCGCAGCTCTGGAACAGCAACATGTATTGCAGCGTCGAAACGATGAAACTGCTTAAAGACGTTATCGACATCTGGCTGCCAGATCTGAAATACGGGGATGACAGATGTGCTGAAAGGTTGAGCATCGTGAAGAACTACTGGAATGTTGTTACACGGAACATCAAGTGGGCTCATGACTGGAGCGACATAATCATTAGACACCTCGTCCTTCCGAATCACTTGGACTGCTGCACTAAACCCATCTTAGAATGGATCGCCGAAAACTGTCCGAGAGCTTTGGTGAACATAATGGAGCAATACAGGCCAGCATTCAAAGTCCTCAAGCATTCTGACAGATACAAAGATATAAACAGGAGACCGAGCGTTAAGGAGATGGAAGAAGCCTACAGTTATGCGAGGAGGTTGGGAATAGTTTACGAGCCAGTAAGTTGATTCAAATACGGAGATCTAAGGCTCCCTTACAATCTTTAGTTATGATTTTATTTCGCCTTAGTTTTTCCCTTGCAGGCTTGTCTATCCTCTTTTTTCCGTTTACGCAGTGGACAAAAATTCGATACCTTTTTCTGTGAGCTATCAAATCGTTATAACGAGCTTTGCAAAAATCAATCTGCTCAATTATCTTACTCGCATCGCTACTTGTTATTCTGCCGCCTTTGATCTCCACAAAAGCGATTACATTATCATCGTAGATAACGAGATCACATCCCCCGTTTGTTACGCAACCGTCGTTTTCTATTATTATTCCATTCTAGACTATCTCACAGTAGTCCTTTTTAAATTTACCGCTGTGTCTGCAGTCTTCTGGAATGTTCATACTCAGCCTCCACTTTTGCATGCAGATTTGCGATCTCTATCACAACCCTGTCAAGATCACTCTCCTCAATTCCGTCCTCGTAAACTTCGATCTCCTTAACTTTTCCATCTTTAACTAAGAAAATCCCAACGCTCTCTGGACTTAACCCTTCCCATTCTTCGTAACCCAATTTGATTTTCTCCTCTGTCAGAATATTTTTGAGTTTGAGGAGGTTGCTGATTTCATCCAGAATCGTTATGCTGTGCGTTGTTAGAACAACGTAGCAGTATTTAGACAATCCAGCCAAAGCTCTTATCGCAACAACCTCACCATCTGGATGGAGATGCGCTTCGGGCTCTTCTATGAAAATGATATGATCTCTATCGAGCTTGTATCTCATCGCATAGATTAGCGGTGCAAGCTCTCTGTAACCAGATGGAGCTCTCTGAAGGGGGATCTCCAAATCCTCCACTTGGATCGTGTATCTTGGCTGCTCTCTTCTTAAAACGAATTTCACGTTAAGCTTTTTTTCTATGAATTCCGCAAACGTACTTATATCTTCGTTCACGACTCTCGGATAGAGTGAAGTGTAATCTCTCATGAAGAGCCTGTCCACCTCATTTATCGTTACCTTTCCGCTGATTAATGCGTAATTATACGCTTCCAATGACCTTATTAAGCCTGTTCTCCCATCTGGAGCTATAAATGTAAAATTATGTGGACTGTATCCATCGAAAATCCACGTAAACGTGGTGGGTATAATCCAGTATGCCTCATAATTTTGGGTGAATTCGTCAACATCAACATACTTTTCTGGATCTTTTCCGATATAACCTATATGTAAGAACATAGAACCACCGGTGGTTCTATCAGCGGTTACTATGGTAATTATATTTTCTTCGATCGTTCTAATGACATCGGTATCTACCCACGCTCTAAGCCCCTCGTTAATCTCGAAATATATTTTCTTATCTCCAGTATCGTCGCTGATAATTATTTTTGAACTCTCGTAACCTGTCCTCACGAGCTCGTTGATATTGTCAACAAAGAATGTATCTTTAATTAGTTCCTCTAAATTTTTACTCCATATTACATCAAATTTATTAAACGCTTCTATAATTGCCTTTCTAAAACCGTCGGCGAGCTTTGTTTCAATTTCACTCTTTTCTTTGTCATCAGATTTTTCCATAGCTTCCCTTATTAATTCATTCGGGACGTATTCATCAAACAAAGCTCTGATCTTTTTCCAATCCGGCTCGACCGAAAGTAAAGCCCAAATAAGATATATCAGATAAGATTTTCCAGAGGAGTTTTTGCCTATAAACACGTTCAAATCCTTGAGAGTTATATCTGCTTTCTCAATAGGACCAAAGTTCTTGACCACAAATCGCATAACCCCTAATGGATACGGAAGTATATAAGTCGTTCGTGATTATTGAACAAAAGATTTAAATAATTTAGAGACGAAAGAGATGAAACAAAATCCGGGAGGAGTTAAACTTGGTAGAAATAACGGAAGTTAGAATATATAAATCGAAGGGAAACGGAGTCGTTAAGGCCTATGCATCTGTAAGCTTGGATGGAGAGTTTGTTGTTAAAGGGATAAAAGTTCTGGAAGGCGAAAACGGCTTGTGGGTAAGTATGCCGAGTAGGAAAAATAAAGATGGGAGCTATCAAGACATTTTCCATCCTACGAGCAGAGAGGCGAGGGAAAAGATAGTTAATGCTGTTCTGGATGCATACAAAAAAGCTTAACCGAGATACTACGCAAGCTTTATTTTAGAAGATTATCCATACATTTTTATAGTTCTAATACCTCAATACCTCTATGGAAGAGGAGTATATCACTCGAATAGGTGTTAGCTTGCCAAAAAATCTTCTTGAGGAATTCGATTCGATAATATCCAAGAGGGGATACTCTTCGAGGAGCGAAGCTATAAGAGATGCGATAAGGAACTACATACTCGAATACAAGTGGATGGAGAGAGAGGAGGGAGAAGTCGTTGGCGTCGTTAATGTGCTATACAACCACAACGTGAGAGGGATAAATGATGCTATTATAGCTGTTCAGCACGATTTCTGCGAGATAATAACAACAACTCTGCACATACACCTGAACAGAGATATGTGCCTTGAGATGATTCTCGTTAGAGGTGATATGAAAGATATAAAGCAACTCGTAGATAGAATTTCGTCAACGAGAGGTGTGATCAATGTCAAGCTCATAACAGCGCTCAAAGAATGATAGAACTCATCTTAATAGCACTATTTTTTAGCATCCACCAGATTCTAATAAAGAAAGGCGTGAATTATGCAGACGCAAACTACGGAGCATTCGTCAGCCTTGCAACAACTGCGGCTATCTTTTGTGCTTTATCCTTAAACAGAATCGTTCTGAATCTTAAATTCATAGCTTTCATGATTCTCTCGGGCATCCTGCATTTTTTAATCGCAAGAACAGCTTTTTACAACGCTATAAGCAGAATAGGAGCTAACGCTGCCGGAAGCTTAGCGGCAACAAGGATTTTCTTCGCTATTATGATCGGTGCTTTTCTCGGAGAAAAAATAGGGCTAAATGTCTTGCTTATGGCAATCTTCATTTTCATAGGCATCCATCTGATTTCCTCACCCAAGGGAGCTAAGGATGCGAAAGGAGTTTTTCTCGCAATCTTCACAGGATTCATAACAGCATTGTCATCAGGAATTGTTAAAAGGGGAATGGAAATTTATCCAGATGCAATATATGGCAGTGCGATCGGTTATCTAAGCTCTTTCATCTTCTACCCCATGATTTTTAGATGGAAAAACAGAGGAGGAGAGAAATTCTTCATCCCCGCAGGTGTATTCGTCGGCTTAGGGCATTATCTTAGATACCACGCTCTAATCAGCTATCCGGTCAGCGTTGTAGAACCCTTTTTAAGCACATACCCTCTCTTCACGCTGATATTAACTCTCTTCGTCTTCAGGAGTGTTGAAAATGTCAGCAGGAACGTAATAATCGGGAGCTTGCTAATAGTTCTCGGAATAGAATGCTATTTCTTCGTCTGAATGTATGTGTGGTAGATTCTATGAATCGCTGTGAGATGCGATAGAATCGCTATGGCTATTAAAGCGTAGAAAATGTAGTTGAAGAGCAAGCCTATGATGAGTATGAAAGTCCTCTCGCCTCTCTCTGCGAATCCGACATCGCATTTCTCTATTATATTCTCAGCTCTCGCTCTCGTGTAGCTGACGAGTAAAGCTCCTATTATTGCGATAGATGCGATAAGAAGTTGACCCGAATAAATTCCTGCGGATAATATGACGGCTGAATCAACGTATCTGTCCATGACAGAATCAAGAAAACCTCCGAACTCCGTTTTCAGCATTTCATTCCTTGCTAATGCGCCGTCGAGAGCATCGAAAAAACCGCTCAGGATCAAGAATATAGATGCAACGATCAATTTGCCGGATAAAATAAAATATGCCGAAACTAAGCCGGAGATTAAGGCGAGGGCTGTTATGTAATTCGGCTTTATTCCTATTTCTGATATCTTCTTCGTTAAGGGTTTTAAAAAATCCCCTAATATCGGCTTTACCTTGCTTAGCATTACAAGTTTCGCTCAATCCATCTCTTTATCTCAGCTTTCGGATACGCTCCTACCAAGATATCCATCGGTTTTCCTTTCTTGAAGAATATAAGCGTAGGTATTCCGGTAATATTGTATCTTGAAGCGATAAAAGGATTCTCATCTGTGTTCAGCTTTGCAAATACAACCTTTCCGGCAAAATCCTTCGCAAGCTCCTCTATAACCGGAGCGATCATTCTGCACGGCATGCACCATTCAGCCCAGAAATCAACGACGACATTCTCATTCTGACTCAGAACCTTATCAAAATTGTTTGCATCAACCTTAATCGGCTTGTTAATCACCTTTTCAGTCCCTTTTGCCTTCTCAAGCAACTCTTTAAGCTTCTTTTGCTTTATCTTCTCCAAATCGTCCATGCATCCAATTAATCCAAATTGCTTTTAGAGCTTTTCGGTGTATTTCGATGATATGTAACTGTCTCGATATGTTTTAGGATTTTTGATAAACTTTCTAAGCACTTATGCTATCAGATCGTGCGATTGAGTTAATTGTGATGCTATTCTAATGGGCAACCACTTTTAATGACTTAACAGAGCATTAAAAATAACTCAAAAAGGCATCGCTAACAACAATTACCCCCATCTCTCTTGAGCATCTGTAAAAATCTTCCTCATTAACCTTCAGCCACTTCGACACCTCTTTGAAGAAAGATCTCTTTATAACCCTGAATTTCCTCCCGTTGATAACAATTTTTAAGCAATTCTTCGCTATCTCCTTTCTCAGCCTCCATCTTGCTATTTTCCTATTCTGGACATCATATATCGCCTTTTCTATTTCCTCGCCATCCAGAATTACTTTCAAAAGAACTTCCGTTATCAGATTTATCCTGTCTGGAACCCCTATCACATCCCCTCTCAGAAGTATCTTTCTCCTCTCAACTTTAAACCCTTTATCAATCAACCTTTCATAAATCATAGCCGTAGCTCCGGCTTTGTTGCCAGCTTTATCCACTATACCCCCCACTATGTAACAATCCGCTTTTTCTCCCTTAAACTCTTCATCCGCATTCGGATCGAGCAATATAACCCTTTTTAGCCTCTTCTTCTCAAGAAACTCCTCAACGCTCTTGCAATGCATTGCCGATGTCCTCGTTTTCATAGATGCAATCACAAGCCTTTCATCCCACATATACTTCCTGACAACAGATAAAGTCTTTTCAAGCTGCTTTACCAAACTTTTAAGCTCCTTCTCGTTGTGAAGATGCTTTAAAGAGCAATCAATAACGATGTAAGGGAACGATTTCAGCTTATCTTCGATCTCCTTCCTGTTTATCCCTCTGCATTTCCAAGCCAAAAAATCGCATTCCTCTATTCTCTCTCCATTAAGATTGAAAGCGTATCTGCCCTCTCCGCAACAGATCTCGAAATTTCCTGAGGCGAAATTCCTTGCGATGTATTGAATGGGATCGTCCTTCAAAGCTTTCTTTGAATTCGTCGAGATACAATTGATATTCTTCGATTTCAGGAATTCGACAAAGATATCTTTGAGTCTCACACGATTTTAGCCGCTTAAACTGTTGAAAAATTAAACGCAAGGTGGAAAAAGGTAAGCTTTATATACCACCTTTTGTAATTATTAAACAGGTGAAATCCATGCCGGAGAAGATGAGGGTAGTTTTGTGCGGCTACGACCCCATGCTTGTTAGGGGTTATGTGAGAGCGAAGAATGAAGAAGCTCTATGGTTCTACCTTCCAGAGGCTTTAGCAGAGGACTACAACTTGAAGCCCGGAGATCAAGTGAAGTGCGTTATTGAGAAAGTGTATTGGGGGAGAACGGGAGAGGTTGTTGCTGAACCTAACGAAGAGGTCGTCTGGAATATATCAAGATTCTGCAAGACTGCTGTAGTTGTCGATTGGGATTTCATAGCCAAATACAAATTGACAGCATGGCACTTCTTGGAGCTTACAGTGAAATCCGTTATTCAGGATAGCGAAGAGAAAGAAGTCTATCCGGGTGAGACGAAAGCGAGGAAGATGTGGCCAGAGGACAGACTTAAGCTGCACTTCGTCTTGGACTACGTGGGATGATGCTAAGCTGGGAAAAGGTGGGAGAAAAGGGATTGCTTTCGGATATCCTGTTCGTAGAGGGCTACGGCAATTCATCAAACGTATATGCAATAAACGGGAAAGATTTAACGTTAATAGATACGGGGAACGACTACACAATTTTTTTTGAATTGCAAGAGATAAGAAAGCTTCAAGACATAAAAAACATATTCCTAACACATTCTCACAACGATCACACCTTAGGCTTGTTCGAGCTTATAAGGAGATACGACGATCTAAGCTTCTCCGTCTATCTGCACGAATCCGTTAGCGATGGCTTGAAGGACATTCTGAAAAAATTTGGTAAAGAGGACATAGACGTCATCGAGCTTAAAGGTGGTGAAGAGCTAAGCTTTGATGGCTACGAATTCAGAGTCCTTTACACTCCCGGACATACCATAGATTCGATAAGCCTTTACAATGAGGAATTCGGGGTTCTATTCTCAGGAGACTCAGTTGTCATGAACCCGGTTATAGATGAGAGGCTTGGAGGAAAGCTTGTCGATTACATAATATCCTTGAGATTCCTGAGAGAGCTTGAGATCAAAGCCATACTCCCGGGACATGGTTACATAGCAGACAGAGACTGCAATATGATTGTCGATGCTGTCTATCTAAAAGCTATTTCAGAGCTATCCGACGGCTCTTTAAGAGATTCAGCTTTCAAAGCTCTAAAGCTCGGAATGATTGACGAAGCCGAATTTGCTCTCGAAAACCTGAAAGAGGAAGAGAAGGACAGCGAAGCATTAAAGGCTCTCGCTTCAATAAAAGCGGATAAAGGTGATTACGATAAAGCGATTTCGCTACTTTCGGAGCTTATAGATGAAGATTTTCAAGCCGCATACATAGCCGGAATGGCGGCGATGAGAGTTATGAAATATGACGATGCAATAAATTTCTTCAAAAAAGCTCTTGAGATGAAAGAAGATAGAAGAGTAAAAATCATGCTCGGAACAGCCCTCTACGAGTCGGGAAGAAGAGATGAGGCGATGGGAATTGAGGAATTTAGGAGGGTTATTTGGTCATTATAAACCATTAAGTTTTTATAGGAGTTGTGTGTTATATAGCTTGAAGGAGGTTGGTTAGATGGGAGAGGAAGAAAAATATGAAGAGAGGTATATTGAGATCGAAATAGAGGACATCAAGGACACACTGATTCCAAGACCATGGCCTGTAACGCCTCCAAGAAAGAAAGAAGAGATCTACGCACCGTGGGTCAAAGACCCAAGAGATCCGGAAGGGAAGTATGCGAGGTTCACTGAAGGCGAGGAAGACGGACTCGGCATAACATGGGAGAAGGCTGAAGGAAAAGACTGGGCTTTGGACGGATTGGTCGTTCTCGAATGCAGTCTCTGGGACTTCAACGCATCTTTCTGTGCGTCCTATTTAGCAGAACTTGGTGCGAAGGTAATAAAGATCGAGCCTCCAGAAGGAGACCCGCTGAGATACCTCTATCCTTTCGGTAGAGAAGAGTATGCGTTCGAAGATATATATACGGGCGAGAAAGTTAGCCCAACCTTCCTGCACGAGAACAGAAACAAGTTCTCAGTCTGTATAGATTTGGAGAAGGAGAAGGGTAGAGAGCTGTTAAAGAAGCTCGCCACCAAAGCGGATATACTTATCGAGAACTACCCGCCGGGCAAATTCGATGAGTGGGGTATCGGTTACAGACAGCTCAGCAAGCTGAATCCACGACTCATATACTGCTGGGTTGGGCAACTCGGACAGTGGGGGCCGATGAAGGATAAGGTCTCAAAATTCGGGCAGCCGATGATCGATCCCGTCGGTTTATGCTGTTCAGAATACGTCCACTCAACCGGATTCCCGCCAGATCAGTTGCCGAGAGAGAAGGGCGGTAACCCGACGAGAGCGGGTGAGTGGACTGGAAGCTACGTCTGCGGTATCCACGCTGCTGTCGCAATTTTAGTTGCTCTGCATTACAGAGAGGCTGTAAGCGGGAGAGGGCAGTTCATAGAGGTTACGAATGCTGAGGCTTACATGGAGCTTAACGATTTCAACATTAGCTGGTATGGACTGAACGGCAGCATTAAAGCGAGAACTGGTGGCTGGGATCCATGTCTGAACCAATACGCATGGAATCCGTGTAAGGATGGCTACATGATGATAGGTGGTCAGACTGACAGACTTTGGTATAGAATCATCCAAGTTCTCGGTAGCGAATTCCCAGAGGGTGCGAGATTAATAGCTGAGGATCCGTTCCTTAAGGAGATGGGTGCGAGAAATGCTCTGGAAGGTTTGATCAAGACTTACACAATAACAGCACAATGGCTCGCAGACAACTACAGAGAAGAGGCGGAGAAGAAGCTCGTTGCAAGAGAGGTTGCAGCAGCACCGCTGCTATTCATAGATGAAGTCGCAGAATACGAGCAGTTCGTTTACAGAAGGCATGTTACGGAGGTTTACGATGAGCATTACGGCAGAGTTCTGATAAGCAACTCTCCATTGGCGCATCAGCACAGAACGCCTGCAAGGGTTAAATGGCTCGGAAGACCTCTCGGCTTGGATACAGCAGAAATTCTCGCATACTACTGCGGTCTCGGGCCAGAGGAGATGAAGCAGCTCGCCTTAGAGGGTGTTATTAAATGGTATCATGAGTATGAATGAGGTGGTATTATGAAAGAGGTATTTTATCCAAACCCTAAGAAATCTTGGAATCCCGAACCGCCCGGCAGCTGGAGCTTCGATCCTCCTTACGATAAGAATCCGGAAGATGGAGAAGATATGGAAAAGATTCCGTTCGAGGAATACTGCAGAAAGGTTTTCGATCCGAAAAAGATTTGGGATAAGCCTGAGGCGATGAAAGGTTGGAGGCATCTAAGCCAGACAATGTATATCCTCAGCCCGCATGTCGGAGCCACGCTTGCAGAATACGGTGCTGAAGTTATAAAATTCGAGATGCCGAGATTGGCTGATCCAATGAGGCACACTTCACCCTTTAACGAGGCCTATCTTTGGCCGGAAACAGATCACAGACCGATGACCGGAACCGGTTGGGGTTATCTGCATGCTAACAGTAACAAATACTTCGTTACGATAGATTATCATGCTCCTGAAGCGAGAGAGATTATGGAAGACCTCTGGAGGATTTCTGACAGCTTAGCAGAATGTTACAGACCGGGAACATTCTTCAGATGGGGAATCGGTTATCCTCAGGTTAAAGAAGTTAATCCACGCCTCATATACTGCTGGCTCGGTGGTTTCGGTAACTACGGGCCAAGAAGATACGGAGGAAGCTACGACATACTCGGCCAAGCTGTCGGTGGATTGGCTGCCATAACTGGCTTCCACGAGGACTTCGGAGGACATCCAGCGAAGCAGACGAACTGGGTCATAGACTGGTATTCTGGATTAACATGCTTAGTTGGGCTGTTAGCTGCAGCACATTACAGAAAGAGAAGCGGTTTGGGAACGATGATCGACCTCTCGCAGATAAGCTGTTCAACGAGAGCAACAGGCTACGCATTCCCGCTTTACGGCAGATTTGGAGTTGTCAGGCAAAGATGGGGTAACTGGGATACTTTGCTATGCGTTCACGGGATAATATACTGCGGAAAGTCGATCGATCCTGAAAGCGATAACCCGCAGATAAGAGATGAGATGAGATACGTCATGGTATCTGCATTCCAAGATGAAGACTTCCATGAGCTTTGCAGAGTGATAGGTCGCTTAGACCTCTGGGAGAAGTATAAGTATTTCAAGGACAGAATGAATCCGAAAGCTCAGATCGAAATATATGCGGCGTTAGAACAGTGGGCTGCCGATAAGAACAGAGATCAGGTCGTTGAGATATTGAACAACGCAGGCTTAATAGCAGTCCCGGTTATGTCCGCCAAGGATTGTGCAGAATGCGAGCATTACATAGAGAGAGGCTCGGTCTATTGGGTTGACGATCCGATATACGGTGATGTCCTCTGTCATGGAGCTACATCAAAGCTCTCCGAAACTCCGCCAAGAACGAAGTGGATATGGAGACCGCTCGGTGCTGATAACATAAGGATTTACCACGAACTTCTCGGCTATCCGATAAGCAAGCTGAAGGAGCTTTGGGAGAAGGGTGTAATCTGAGGTGGTAAAGATGTGCTACGTGCTTAAATGTGATTGTGGAGCATACAACTACCTCGACCCGTATTACTTCTGGAACTGGGAAGGAAAAGTGAAATGTGCGGGATGCGACAAGGTATATAAAATAAAGTTCATCAACGGAAAAGCAGTTGAGGGACCGACGTTAGTTGATGAGCCATACGACGTTATGCCATTGCTTGCGGACTTCCCGGATAAAGGATACTACTTCGAGTATCCGTCAAAGAACCCATACGTCAAGCCCGGAACAGAGGGAAGAACGAGACCATACAACTGCCTCATGAGAGACCCGGCAACTTATACCGGAACGGCGACGATGACGAGAAAGAGCCTGAGAGGAAAATTCGTCAGAGCTTGGGGACCGCAGCCGAAGAAGCATGGCTTAGCGGATTCAAGAAGATTCGCATGGTTCAGCAGAACTAAGGGCGAAGAGGTCTGGATGAAAGACGCTTATCCCGGAAAGCCAGTATATGGAAGATTCAAGGCTGGAGAAATTCCAGAAGAGGAGCATGTGGAGGAGTGATAGTATGGAGGCAGAAGAGAAGAAAATCCAATACAGCTTCCCCGGACCGGATGCAGGCCCGCAACCGCCTGTCCTATTCCCCGATCAGGTTGAGTTCCTCAAACAATTCCCCCACGTATGCAAGGATTGCAAATGGCTGAAACCCGTTGTCCCCGGAACAAAGCTACCGCCCCAAGACCTTATAGGCTACTGCAAGATAATTCACTGGCCTTTCTACTGGTGTGTCAGCAAATACGTCATTGTCAAGAAGTGCAAGTGGTTCGAGCCGAGAAGCGATGAGCAAGTATTAAAAGTTTAACCCTCTTTTTTTTATTATGAAATGCATATATGATGAGACTATCGAATGCATACACGGGAAGCCTCGAAGGGATATGTGCAGGAAATGTGAGATATATCAGGCTATTGTAGAAGGCTCGAAGGGGTGTGGTAGCGTTGAATTCTGAACTCGAGGAGGTTATAAAGATAATACACAGATGGTTTGAGAGATATAAGGAAGAAGGGGATGAGATGGCTGTTGAGATGTTTATCGACGATCTGGAATACGCTGAGCCTTACGTAAGAAGGCTGTTCGATACGGGTGTCATAAGTGCTGCTGAATACAAGCAATTCCTGATGCATTGTGAAGAGCTAATTGATGAGCTTAAAAAGATCGCCGGGATAGAGAAGATAGATTTCAGATTTAGGTAGCTCGATAAGATATATATACTCACACCCTCTTTTGAGTTACAGTTATGAAAGCAGAGGACATTATGAACCCTGAGGTAATATTCGCGGAATTGCCAAATACGAGAGAAAATGTTTTAGAATTATTCAAGAAATTCAACATCTCAGCCGTCCCTGTTTTGAAAAATGGAAAGCTTGTCGGAATTGTTACGAGGAAAGACATACTAAGAAAGATTGAAGAGGATCAGCTTGCTCTTCTTATGACTCCGAATCCAACTTACGTTACTCCCGAAACGGATATAGAAGAGATCGTTGATATATTCACCTCAACAGCATTCAGAAGGCTTCCGGTTGTAAAAGACGGCAAGCTCGTCGGGATAATAACTGTTCGAGATGTCATAAAGCTCTTAGCTGAAATGAATATTGATAAGGCAATAAAGGATTACATCCACAGCAACGCAATTTGCCTCTGGCAGGAAACACCGCTTAACGTTGCCGGAGAAATAATGAGGGTTGCGAATGCTGAAGCTTGCCCGGTTCTCGATGACAAGGCGAAGGTCGTTGGAATAATAGACGAGAAAATCCTCCTGACAGAAACGCTGATAGAGGAATTCATAGAATCGACCCAATATGCTTCCTCAAGCGATTCAGATGACACATGGGCTTGGGATGGAATAAGGGATTACACAGTTAAATATTTTGAAGTAAGTGTGATTAAGCTGCCTAACGATCCTGTAAAGAATTATATGAAGAGACCAATATTTGCGAATCCTCAGTCTCAGGTTTCTAAGGTTGCAAGGGAGATGGTAAAGAACGATCTGGATTACATACCAGTCCTCGACATAAACGATAGATTCATCGGGATGGTTTCCGATAAAGATCTGATAAAAGCGATTATCGATTCTGAGTAACAAAAGTATTTTAAAATCGAGAGATGCAGTTGGGATATGAAAAAATTCAAGGTATCCTTGGGTGAGAACGTTTATTACGCTGAAGTGGATAAAATTTCGGATGCCCTTTACAAAGTTAATATTGACGGCGAAACCTTAGAAGTTGAAGTATCCGAAGAGGCTTTAAAGATTGTTGCGAAACCGAAAGAGAGGAGATACGTTGAGACGAGTCAGAAGGTTGTTAAAGCTGCACTTCCCGGAACTATTCTCAAGGTAATAGTCTCACCCGGAGACAGGGTTAGTGCCGGAGATACACTTCTCATCTTAGAAGCGATGAAAATGGAGAACGAAATCGTAGCACCTTCGAGCGGGGTTGTTAAGGAGATTAAGGTTAGTGAAGGTCAGAGAGTTGAGACCGGAGATATATTGGTTGTTCTCGAATGAAGGTTGCGATAACTGGAAAACCGGGAATAGGAAAGACGACTGCATGCATCAAGATATACGAGGCTTTGAAAGATAAAATAGCCATTGCAGGCTTCATAACGAAGGAAATCCGAGTGGGAAGGGAGAGAGTTGGATTCGAGATAATCGAATTAAATTCCGATTTTAATGTGAAGCTCGCTGAGAAAAAAGATGGTTATCCGAAAGTAGGGAAATATAGGGTTTACGTAGAAAACATAGACATGATCTCGAAAAGGATTGAAGATTACATGAAAGCTGAATTGATAATAATCGATGAAGTAGGCCCCATGGAGCTGAAGAGCAGAGAATTCGTGAGAAGCGTTGAGAAACTCGTGAATTCCGATAAAGATGTTATCCTCACGATACATTACAAGCTAAATCATCCTTTGCTTAACGATATAAGATCGAAGTTCGATGTCGTAACTCTGGATTACAGAAACAGGGATAAGATCGTTAGAGAGGTGATAGAGGGGATTGATAGTCGAAGGAAAAGCTAAGATAATCACGGATAACGTATTCTACAATCCGAGAATGAAGTTTTGCAGAGATGCGGATATGGAAGTATTCAGGAACATAGATTGCAAGGAATACATAGATGCTCTGGCCGCTACAGGAATAAGAGGGATAAGGGCGGCAATTGAAGCTGGCTTTACAGTTGAGTTCAACGACATCAGCAAAAAAGCTGTGGAGGTAATAAAAAAAAATTTAATGCTAAACGGGATTGAAGCGAAGATTTACAATGAAGATGCAGCGATTCTCCTGAGAAGGAAGAGATTTGATCACGTTGACATAGACCCTTTCGGCTCTCCAGCGGAATTCATAGAACCAGCATGTTTCTCAGCAAAGAGGTATCTCAGCGTTACAGCAACAGATACAGCCGCTTTGTGCGGTAGTGCAACTATCTCAGGATTAAGGAAATATGCTTGCTACGTTGAGAAAACTGAATACTATCATGAGCTTGGCTTAAGGGCTTTGATAGGCAGAATCGTGATGAGTTTGACGAAATACGATAAGTTTGCAGAAGTTTTGATCTCGTGGGCTAAGGAACACTATTACCGAGTCCATCTCAGGATAGGAAGATCGAGCAAGAAGGCTGGAGAGATTTACTCTAAGATAGGATACGTCTATCATTGCGATAAATGCGGTTACAGAGAAGTCAAGAGCTTCTTCGACGAAAGCCTGTCAGAATGCGATTGCGGCAGGAAATTCAAAAGATTAGGACCCTTATGGATAGGCGAACTTCATAGCAGGGATTTCGTAAAGATACTCAGCAAGGATAACGAAGTTGGAAAGATGTTCAAAAAGATAGAAAATGAAATCGATGTCCCGACTTACTACGATCTCCATGTTATAGCGAAGATGCTCAAAAAATCGCCTCCACCCTTATCAGAGATCATAGAAATGCTGAGAGAAAAGGGTTTTTCGGCATCGAGAACGAGATTCAGCGGAGCGACATTTAAGACAGATGCGAAAATTTTTGAGATAAAAAATTTACTTCAAACCCTTAGCATGTGAGACGACATGCCTTAAGATTGCTGAAATTATCTTAATTCCAAGTTTAACTGCATTTTTCGATCCCGGAAGACAGAAAACAGCTTTTTTTCCTATTATCCCGGCACACGCCCTTGAAAGGATTGCGTGGTATCCTATCTCTTTAAAGCTCTCCATTCGAAATATTTCTCCGAATCCATCTATCTTCTTCGTAAAAAGATCGCTCAGAGCTTCTATCGTTACGTCTCTCGGATTTAACCCTGTTCCGCCTGAGATTATTATGACATCCGCATAGCTTCCAATGACTGCTCTCCTTATCTCCTGAACGTCATCAGGGATCAGGATGTATCTGTTCAGTTTATCCTTGAATGCTTCAACTATAATCTTCCCGGACTCATCATCTTCAACAGCTTCCTTCCCGATAACTTTCCCATGCTTTTCGAATCGGGATGTTGAAACCGTTATGACATCAACACTGTATTCCACATCAGCCTCATGCCCATGCATTAAAACCACCTGTCGAGTGTTATCTGGCTCGATGATATGTTCTCCTCTATTTTCTCAACAGCCTTCTCAACTCTCTCTCTGCTGAAATCGAACTCCTCGCACAAGAACTCCAGAACCTCCTCTCTCTTCGGACTTCTAAATTTTATATTGTAATCATCCGTAACCGGCGGATTCAGGTAGAAGTTCCTTATCTCTTCAACATTCTCTATCTTTGCTTTCAAAACTTTTAACGCCTTAAATATGTCCCCGTAAGACTTTATGTATTTCAACGCCTTCTTCGCTCCGACGCCTCTTACACCTTCGTTATAATCCGTCCCTACAAGGATTGCAATATCTATCAACTGCTCTCTGCTGATTTTCAACCTCTCAAGGTTCTTTTTGAGAGATATGACCTCAGGTTTCACCTCAACGTAAACATTCTTTCCCGGCAATTTTTTTCTGCCTGTTACAGTCAGATTTCTTGCAAGAACAGGAGAACCGAAGAGGAGGGAATCGTAATCTTGGCTTCCTGTATATTCAGCATCACCTTTCTTTGTCATATACGCTGCCTGAGCTTCTCCTTCACTCGGTGCATTGACGTAAGGTATTCCGAGAAGTTCGAGCAGCTTTTTTGAAGTCTCTACAATGAAATCATCCACCTTTGCCGCCATCATAGCATACTTCTTAGCCTCCTCCCCTCTTTCCACAGCAATTTTCCATTTTTCCTCAGCTTCCTTCTTTCTCTCACTCCTTTCCTTAAGCTCTCTTTCCTTAAATTCAGGTGGTTCGCCGTCAAATACGTAAATCGGCTTTATTCCGTTCTCTATGAGATTCGCATTCCTGTAAAGCAACCCAGACAGATGAGAAGTTATTCTTCCCTGGGAATCTCTTAAAGGCGTCCCATCGGGCTGTCTTATCGTGGTTATGAATTGGTAGAGTGTGTTAAAAGCGTCGATCACAATTTTTTTCCCCGAAAATGATTCGAGTTCAACAATCTCTCTTTCGAGTATCTCACCAATATCTGAACCCATAATTAAGATTCTCTTAAGATATTAAAAATTGTTTTTGGTAGAAGAATTTATAAATTCTACTCAGGGATGAAGGTTGTGGGCAGGAAGATAGGTTTCTGGGAAGCTTTCAGCATAGGCGTTGGAGGAATGATAGGAGGGGGCATATTTGCCGTCTTAGGCTTAAGCATTCAGCTATCCAAAAGCTCGGCATTCGTATCTTTTCTAATCGCAGGCTTCATTGCTCTTCTGACAGCATATTCCTACTCAAAGCTAACCGTAAGATTTCCGAGTGAGGGCGGAACGATTGAATTCTTAGTTAGAGCCTACGGAACAGGAGTCTTCTCAGGAACTCTTAACATTCTTCTGCTCGCAAGCTATATCGTGATGATTTCGCTTTACGCATACGCCTTCGGAAGCTATGCAGCAAACATAATCCCGATATCGAAGCACATCCTTATAACATTCTCAATCGTATTTTTCACAATAATAAATGCTCTCGGTGCTTTTGTTAGCGGAAAGACCGAAGATTTGCTTGTTCTGTTCAAACTCGGTGTTCTTATCAGCGTCGTTGTCGCAGGAATGTTTTTTGTTAATGCAAAACAATTATCTAACTGGAGCGATGTCGTAAGCATAATTTCGGGGGGCATGATAATATTTCTCGCATATGAAGGTTTCGAGCTTATAGCGAATACCGGCAAGGATATTGAAAACCTCTCAGCAATCCCTAAGGCTTTTTACGCATCCGTGATCGTGGTTATTGCCGTCTATGTTACAATAGCTATCGTTACAGTAGGAACTCTCCCGTATGATAAGATAATAGCTGCGAGAGATTATGCATTAGCGATAGCTGCACAGCCGTCCTTAGGAAAAGCTGGCTTCTGGCTCGTAACACTTGCAGCGATAGCATCAACGAGTTCAGCCATCAACGCCACTCTCTACGGAGCGGCAAGAGCGAGTTACATGGTAGCAAAATACGGAGAATTGCCGAAGGAGATCGAAAAACCGTTATGGAAAAACGCTTATGAGGCTTTGTTAATTATTTGCGTAATCTCAGTCCTATTTGCTAATACGGCGAATCTAGAAGAGATTTCTGTTGCCGGTAGCGGGGGTTTCCTATTAATTTTCTTCTTCGTTAACATCTCTGCGATCGTTCTGAGGGATAAGCTTAAGATCAACCCAACAATCCCGCTGATAGGAGCTATTTTGACAATTTCATCCCTCGCAATCTTAGCTTACAAAATGATCGATCAGATCAGCATTCTGTTTATCCTTATTTGCGCATCCTTTTTGCCGGAATTCGCTTACAGATACATATCAGGGAGAGAGCTAAAGAGATGTTTGGATAAGAATTTAGAAGAGAAGGAGAATTACTTGAAGAACTGGCGGGAGTGGATAGATCCTGTAATAGATGAGATTTTAAAGGTATTTAAAGATGCGGAGATATACCTCGTCGGAAGCATTGCACGTAAAGAGCATGAGAAATCAACGGATGTAGATCTGCTTATTCTTACCGAAAAATCTTTGACGAAAGATGAGGAAAGGAGGGTTGTAGCTGATATAAAGGATAAAGCTGGTTTAACTATTCATCCCCTCGATGTGCATTTTGCGAATAAAAAGGAGAAGGAAACAGTTCTTAAAAAAGCAAAGAATTACGTTGAATTAGTCAAGTAAGCCCTTTGCACTCCTAACTTTTCTATCTGATTTTTGCAAAGCCTCATTCAAAGCTTTTGCGAAGGCTTTGAAAGCCGCTTCCGCTTTGTGATGCGAATTGAAACCCTTGACGTTCAGATAAGCGTTAATTCCGGAATTTCTGCAGAACGTATCGAAGAAGTGGTAAATGTTTTCTCCCCTTACGCCTGTATCTTCGAATTTGCCATCAAGCACGAAAACGCCCCTTCCGCTCAGATCGATGCCACAAATTGCGACGCTTTCATCCATCGGAACTATTGCATCACCGAACCTCTTTATCCCGCTTCTATCTGCCATGGCATCTGAAAATGCTCTTCCGAATGCGATTGCAACATCTTCGATCGTGTGATGCTCATCTACATCCAAATCTCCCTTCGCCTTTATCTTCAACCCTATTCCGCTGTGTATTGCGAATGTTTCGAGCATGTGGTTCAGAAAGCCTATTCCGGTATCAACCTCTATTTTTCCCCCTTTTAAATCTACCTCAACCTCAACAAAAACCTCCTTTGTCTGCCTGACGTGCTTACCTCTCATCATTCCTCCTCCAGCTCAATTACCTCTTCGAATTTCAACTTCCCGGTATATAAAGCACTACCGATTACGACACCATTCGCACCCGCTTCCTTTATCATTCTAATGTCATTGATCCTTGCTATCCCACCGGCAACAATGACCGGCTTTTTAACATTCTTTACAACTTCCCTCACGCTGTCATAATCGATCCCTCTCATCAAGCCTTCGACATCGACGTTCGTATATAAGAATTCGACATCGCAATCTTCGTAAAGCTTAGCCAGATTTACCGGCTTTAAGTTAGATGATTCTTTCCATCCTTTAACAACAACAAAGCCGGATTTGGAATCTATAGCTATAACTACTCTGCCCGGATAATCCTTCGCAAGCCTCTTGACATCTTCAGGCTTTTTAACCGCTAACGTCCCTAAGATTACTTTATCGACACCTCTGTTAAGCAATCTCTCCGCAATTCTCACATCTCTTATTCCCCCTCCGACTTGAATGCGTGCAAATTCAGCTATTTTCATTATCATGTCTTCGTGAACAAGCTTTCCGCTGAAAGATCCATCCAGGTCGATTATGTGAAGCATTTTAGCCCCAAGATCAACCCATCTTTTTGCAACGCCTATAACATCATCTATCTCTATGATCTTCCTGTTTTCATCACCTTGCTGGAGCTGAACGCATTTGCCGTCTTTTATATCGACTGCCGGGATGATTCTGAACATGATGGGAGTTGAATAAAATAAAATAAAAAAGTTGCCCTTAATACCTTATTTTTGGCTTTCTGTATCTTCTCTTCGGAGCATTAAGCAATTCTTCTAATTCCTCATCACTTACAGGCTTGAACTCATCGAACTCCTCAAACTTCTTCCTTCCCCTCAAGTCAGATCTGCCCCTCGTTTTGCTCTGCAAGATATTGCATAAATATAATCTATTTAATTTTTTTGCTCGAACCTCGCAAAAGATAACGGTGTAGCATAGAATGCGTTGACCCTCTATTTACCCTTTCTAAGTCTCTCAATCTCCTCTTTAACCTCATTTTTCTCTTTAAATTTCTTATGAGTTTTGCTAAACCATTCTTTCCATTTGTAAATCTCTGGAGTTTGCTCATAGCTTATTGGCTTTATCTGCAAACCGATGTATTTCTCTCCAACTTGAATGTAAAAATCCACATTATAAAGTCTATCCCACTCATCGGGAGCAGGTTTTATCTCTACGCCCAAATCTCTCTGTAATTTACCGTTTTATCTTGTCGTTGCTTGCAAGACACCTTGCGATAGCGAGGGGTAGTTCACTTCGGTTAAATAGCCATCGTAAGTTCTGTTAATTACGAGGTTGTAAATGTAACGGATACAATCTTCCTCAGTTACTTCTTCGATTTCAGCCTGAATAACCTCTGTAATTTTCACATACAGCTTTTTGCCTAGGTATTCAAGATACTCCTCAGGAGACAAAAAGATACCTTTGCTTTTAAGAAAATCGGCAAGTTTTTCGTAATAAAATTGTTCCCAGTCCTTAAGCGTCTTAGGACTGCATTCACGGATCCATTGCGAAACTGGACCTACGCTATTTTTCTTATTCAACCCCCATCTGTTCGTAGCCATATTTAATATCCATTCCTTAGCCATTATCTCACCTTTCTCTCTAATTCTATGAATTTTGCTCTATACTTGTAGCTCTCAGTTTTATCCGCCTCTGCGATCCCAGATTTGATTAGATATGCGTTCACGAAGATTTTATTTTTCAAATACACATAAGCTTTAACGGTATTCTCATCTAAGACGGAATTACTATCGAATTTAAGGAAAACCTCCTTTTTTAGAATGCGTTCTTTTAAATATCTTAATGCGGCATCTCTTTTTGTTACCTTTACGCCGAGAAACTTTACATTTAAGCCAGTATTTAACCTTATTGTCTGCTCATCCACAATATCCACAACTCTGTAAAGTCTGTTATTTTTGAAATTCAATTTCTTAGGATCGATTTTAGGCTTTGCATCTTTAATCCTCGGAACGTAATCTATATCTTCGATCTCTATCGTTTTTTCTCGCTTTATTATTTTGATGTTATCATTGAATTGCAATAGACTCTCTTTCAGTCCTAACTTGTCCCTAATTATCTCTAAGAATTTCTCGTTTATCTCATATCCAATTGCATTCCTGTTCAAATTCAAAGCCGCTTTTACAGTTGTTCCACTTCCAAGAAAAGGATCGAGAACTGTATCGCCGACAAATGTATACATCTTTATAAGTCTCTTTGGCAATTCTTCGGGAAACATAGCCTCATGCTCTATCTGCCTTGCACCTCCGAAATACCAATGTCCGTAAAAATATTCTTTCCACTCTTTTTTCGTTAATTTTGATTCCTCCTTTATGTCTCTGGGCACTTTCGGGCTTTTACCCGGTTTTTTGAAGATAAGAATGAATTCGTAATCTATTTCGATCATTCCGTTCGGAGGATATGGATACGAACCCATTACATTTGCTCCCCCTGTTGTGTTCATTGTTGTCTTCTTTTGCCATATAATCGAACCCATATAATCAAACCCTATATCTTCGCACTGAGCTATAAATTCGGCATGTAGAGGTATGATTTTGTATCGTCCATAGACTATTGATCGGGCGAATTGATCACCTATGTTTATACATAACCTCCTTCCCGGTTTTAAAATTCTGTAGCACTCTTTCCATACTCTATAAAGGTCTTTCAAATACTCATGCAAACTCTGCCCATATCCGATCTGTCCTTCAACGCCATAATCTTTGATATGCCAATAAGGTGGGGAGGTAACGACTAAATCCACACTTTTATCCTCAACCTCTACCATCTTTCGGCTATCACCGATTATTATCTTCGCCCAATTATTCATCAAGCTTAGTTATTAAGCCAGATACCTTATAACATTTTTTCTTGAGATAACTCAGACGAACGTTGGAGGAGATCCAATCGTTAGATAAACAGCCTTCTTACCCCCGATGTTTCTTATCTTATGCGGGATTTCCGATGAATGCAATATCGAATCACCGGTCTTGAGTCTGTAAATATTTTCTCCGACTTCGCACTCTATTTCTCCGTCCAAAACAAATCTGAATTCCTCACCGGAATGCTTGTGAACTCTTGTTTCCGCTCCTACATCCAATTCCGCTAAGATTACGAGGATATTATCCGTCTTTGCCTTAACAGTATATTTAACTCCATCCTCCTCAATAATCTGCCCCTCTCCTGGTTTGACTATAACAACGTTCATAAGAGTAGTTAGTTATTAATCATTAATAATTTTTTCCTTTTTTAACACGGAAAAATCTTAGGAAATAGCTATACTCTCTTCTTAAATTCCGAAGGGAGTTTTAGAACGCTTGCAAGACCAATTAAATTCGTTTTGCTGAGACTTCCGTCTGCAACATCTCTCAGAGCTTTCTTAGCATTGAAAGCTATCCCCAACCCGGCTTTTTCTATCATGATCTTATCGTTCGCCCCATCTCCGACCGCAACTATGTTCTCCCTACTTATCCCTTCTTTCTTTGCGATCTCCTCGATTATCTTCGCTTTTTCTTCCGCCGTTATTATCCTTCCTTTAATTCTTCCCGTTAGCTTTCCATCTTTTATTTCAAGCTCGTTACCGAATGCGTAATCCAATTTAAGCTCCCTCTTCAGTTTCTCTGTGAAATAAGTGAATCCGCCACTTATGAGTGCAACCTTATATCCAGCTTTTTTCAAGCTCTCTATTAGCTCCTTAGCTCCTTCGGTCAGCTTAATATTCTCATATATCCTCTCCATTATCTCAACGGGCAGACCTTTCAATAGCTTAACCCTCTCTTCAAGAGCTTTCTTGAAATCTATTTCACCGTTCATAGCTTTTTCAGTCAATTTCCTGACCTCAGCTTCGACTCCCGCAACTTTCGCCAGCTCATCGATTATCTCCGCATCAACGAGCGTCGAATCCATATCAAAGACTATAAGCCTCTTTTCCTCCTTAGCTATCTCGTAAGGTTGTATAACAACATCTAATCCGGATTTCTCGATCTCATCTTTCAGTTTCCTTTTAATAACTTCGATATCCGCTCCTCTGAGATCAACTTCTAATGTTATCGATATTAGTTGATCCCTCGCAGTCAAACTCGTTTTTTCTATGTTAACCCCGTGGGAGAACAGAATTCTGGATACATCTCTAACAATGCCGACTCTGTCTTTGCCTATGACAGTTATCACGTATCTCTTTTTTTCCTTCGTCTCAACCCTTTCGAAAGGCGAAACGTAAACCTGAACATCAATCTGTTTCGCAACATCCTTCAGATTCTTCTCAACATCTTCGATGCTAATTCTCGATTTTGACACATCTGCAACGATGAACATCGTGAATATTCCCTGCAATACTGTCTGCTCTATGTCAACTATGTTTATATTCGCCTCCGCTAAGACGTTGGTTATCTTGTAAATTATTCCGGGTTTGTCAACACCGAATACGGAGATAGCGAGTAGCTCCACAAATTCTTTTTCCACAAGCGGTATTTAATGTTTTAGATAGATTTTTCAATTCACCCGATGAGATATGCTCATGAAGATAAAAGTTGCACATACTCCAGATGCGGATGACGCATTCATGTTCTACGCTATGGTTGAGAATAAAATCCGATTGGATTTCGAAATAGAGCATGTGATAGACGACATCGAAAGCCTAAACAAAAAAGCTTTCAGCGGGAGCTTGGATGTTACAGCCCTCTCTTTGCATGCTTACGCATATCTCGATGACAAATACAGGATTCTTTCAGCCGGAGCGAGCGTCGGGGATGGATACGGGCCGATAGTTGTTGCGAAAGATGATATCGAGCTTGAAGGGAAAAGAATAGCTATTCCGGGGAAGTTCACATCAGCTTATCTCTACCTTATGCTGGCATTAGATAACTTCAAAGCCGTAGAAATGAGGTTCGATGAGGTAATGGATGCTGTGAAATCTGGGGAAGTTGATGCCGGGTTGTTAATTCACGAGGGTCAGATAACTTACACAGACCACAACCTCGTTAAAGTTCTCGACCTCTGGGAGTGGTGGAATGAAGCAACGAAGTTGCCTATGCCCTTAGGGATAAATGCAATATCGAGGAAGATTCCAGAAGAGATGCAGATGAGGTTTTTGAATGCGATGCGTGAGAGCATAAGCTACGCTTTATCAAATCCAGATGAGGCTGCGAGATACGCTATGAAGTTTTCGAGGGGAATGGATTTCGAGAGGACGAAGAGGTTTGCGATGATGTATGTTAATGAAGAGACATACAAGATGTCAAAGAGGGTTGTGGATGCGATAGAAATGCTTTTTGATATGGGCGAAGAAAAGGGCTTGATTAAGAAGCCGAAATTAGATATCCTTTACTAAATCTTTTCCCCTAAACACTGGCCCCTCTTTGCAAACTCTTAAACCGTTTTCTAAGACGCACGATCCGCAGACGCCTAAGCCGCACTTCATGTATCTCGAAAGCGAAAATTCGACTTTCTGAATAACACCTTTATCTAGAAAATATTTAAGCAGGAAATCTGTCATAGCCTTCGGACCGCAGACGTAGATTTTATCGAAGTTATCGAGATTCACTTTTCTAACAAGATCAGCTATCGTTCCCTTTGTTCCGATGCTCCCATCTTCGCTCGCTATCGCTACGTTCTCCATATTCTCCACCAAGCATATATCTTCCTCTGATTTCACGCCGAATAAGACTTTAATCTCGGCTCTACATTCTTTGAGTCTGTGATAGAGATAGTGGAGCGGAGCTATGCCAATGCCTCCTGCGATGAGTAATGCTTTTCCGCCTATGAGAGAGAAAGGGTTTCCAAAAGGGCCTTTTATTCCGACGAATTCTCCTTTTTTTATGTTGATGAGATACCTCGTAGTCTCACCTACTGCTTTGACTGTAACAGAATTCGGAGAGGATAGACTTAGAGGAATCTCCTCCAATCCAAAGACGTTAAGCATGATGAACTGTCCGGGGTAAGATGTTAGCTCTGCATCGAAGAAAATTGTGGATACGCTATCTGAATATCTCTTCACATCTCTGACCCTTACGCTGAACATAGTTGCCACTCGATTGAATTACATATAAATTCATCGTAACAGTTTTCTTCTCAAAGCAGAATCCAAATCAATGCTTAAGGAAACGATCGCATCGGCATTCAAAGTTAAAGGAAAGAGAGAGATGGACAAGAGAGAGCTTACATACACTCTATCTTTCGATTTGAAGTTCTTTTCCCACGAAACGAGTAAGAAAATCGTTGAAATGGCTGAAAAAAAGGGAATAATTAGCGTTAGCGGAAATAACGTTAGATTGAACTTTAGTTTGGATGAGATCGAAATTCCAGATGACTTCAAGCCTGATGTGAGGAAAATCTTTAGCGAAAGCACGTTCGACAAAATCGTCAATGAGATTTGCGAGAAGGCAAATAAGGATTTTTCAGATGTTATAAAGCTTATCAACAGAAGGCAGATCGAACTCGGCAATATACTCGATGTCGAAATCGTTGCGTTGATAGTAGCGGCTGAGATGGGGATTGAGGTAAAAGATTATATAGATGCTGTTGAGAAAGAGATTTTTAAATGAAATTCTCAGAGAGCGGGGCATTAAAGATCGGTAAGAAACTCGTAATCTCAGATTTGCACATAGGCCTACTCGGCTTCCCAGATTTCAGCTTGCTTAAAAAAATTCTGGATGTCTATGAGAAAAGCAAAGCGGAGACTCTGATACTAAACGGGGATATAAAGCACGATCTCGGAATCTCGGAGATCAATTCGGTTAGAAAATTCGTAGATGAGCTGAGAGATAACGTATCGGAATTGATAATTGTATGTGGGAATCATGATAGCCTGCTAAAAAGAGTTTTTGACGTCAGGGATTACGTTTACGAAAGAAAGACGCTTATAACTCACGGGCATAAGAAAATCGAGGATATGTGGGATGCTAAGAAGATTATCGTGGGACATGCGCATCCCGCTGTTTTTATAAGAGATAAAGTCGGAGGGATAAAGGAGAGAGCTTGGATGATCGGAGAAAGGGTTATAGCTATGCCAGCTTTTAATGAGCTTTGCAGATCAACATGCGTGAACTTAGAAAAGCCTTTAGGCTTCATATTCAACCACTTTAAAGAATTCGATGTAATAACCGTAAGCGGATACTACTTCGGAAGAGTGAAATGTTGAGAGGAAAGCATTCGGAAATCTATATAAGGGACGATAGGTTGATTAAGAAGTTTAAGCCTGAGCTGAGGTATAACTTCATCAAGGAAGCACAAATTCTGACCTCACTCCAACCTTTCAGTTTCGTTCCGAAGATTTACTCCGTAAATCTAAGATGCTTGGAGATAGAGATGGAATTCGTCAGAGGGGAATACATCGGAGATATTTTACCGCATGATAAAGAAGTCGTTATGGAATCGCTGAAGATTTGCAGAAAACTCGATCTAATGGGAATTCAGAAGGAAGAAATGAGGAATCCTTATAAGCATATAATAAAAGCCGATAGAGTTGTTTTCATAGATTTTGAGAGGAGCGTTATCAAAGATAGGCCATCTAATCTTACTCAATTCCTGAATTATCTGAACTCCAAGCTGAGAATTTTCTCAATTAGCGAGCTTAAAGATTTTTCGAAGAGATACAAGAAGAATTTCAGCGATGACACATTTACCGAGATTTTGAACAGAGTTGATGAGGCTTTGTAAAGCTCATAGCGTATCAATGTTGCTGTGAGCGTAACAGAAATATAAAGTATGCTGTAAAAATCTCTGTGGAAGTTTACGTTCTCAGACTTGGACACAGAGAAAGGGATAAGAGGGTTTCGACGCACGTAGCATTAACAGCAAGAGCATTCGGTGCAAGAGGAATTTACTTCAGCGTTTATGATAAGAATGTTTTCGAAAGTGTTAAAGACGTTGTCAGAAGATGGGGTGGAGACTTTTTCATAGAGGAAATCAAAAACTGGAGAAAATTTCTCAAGGATTTTGATGGGGCGAAGGTTCATTTAACTATGTATGGAATTCCTCTGACACAGAAAATAGATGATATAAAAAAAGCGGATAAAATACTTGTGATAGTTGGTGCGGAGAAGGTTCCGGCAGAGCTTTACGAGCTTTCGGATTACAATATCTCGATAGGAAATCAGCCTCATAGCGAGATAGCTGCATTAGCCGTTTTCCTCGACAGAGTTCTTGAAGGAAAAGTTTTTGAGATAAAATTTAAAGATGCTGAGCTCGAAGTAATCCCTTCCGAGAGGGGGAAGATTGTAAAGAGGTTGAGACGATGAGACCGATTATGATCGCAGGGACAACAAGCAGTGCCGGAAAAAGCGTTTTCGTTGCGGCTTTATGCAAGATTCTATCGAAGAGAGGTCTGAAAGTTGCACCGTTCAAGGCTCAGAACATGAGCTTGAACTCGTATATAACCAAAGAGGGGCATGAAATTGCATTCGCTCAAGCCTATCAAGCTTTCTCCGCGGGAATCGAGCCAGATGTTAGAATGAACCCGATACTGCTTAAACCTAAGGGGAATCTGAAATCTCAACTAATCGTTCTCGGAAAGCCGTTAAAAGATGTTTCGGCATTGGATTATTACAGAGAAATTGATGATGTCAAGAGAATAGTCGAAGAATGCTACAATAGCCTTAAAGAGGAATTCGATATCGTTATAATAGAAGGAGCCGGTGGAATTGCAGAAATAAATCTCTACGACAGGGATATGGCTAACATAGGAATCGCAAGAATTGCGAAGCCTAAGATTTACATCATAGCGGATATAGATAGAGGAGGCGTTTTCGCATCGCTATACGGCAGCTTTCTCCTTCTTCCGAATGATGTGAAAAAGCTCGTCAGAGGTTTCATAATAAATAAGCTCAGGGGCTACGAAGGATTACTCGAAAGCGGAATTAAAAAACTTGAAGAATTGACGAACGTCAAAGTTATGGGAGTATTGCCGTATTTTGATGGAAATCTACCGTCTGAAGACTCTCTGAGCATAGAAGAATGGAAGGACAGCGGGGAAATAGGGGTAGTAAGACTTCCGAGAATATCGAATTTCACAGATTTCGAACCGATAAGAGAGCTTGTAAGATTTGTGAGCTTGAAAGATGACATCGATGATCTTGAAGTCGTTATTCTTCCGGGAACTAAGGAAACGATAAGAGATTTGAAGGATTTGAAGAGATGGGGGATGGATGAAAAGATCATTAGATTCTCAAAAGAGAAACCCGTAATAGGGATATGCGGCGGATTTCAGATGCTCGGAAAGGAGATTCACGATAACGGCATCGAATACGGGAATGTCAAGGTTAAAGGCTTAGGCTTGATAGATGCGGTAACGAGATTTGAAGAATTCAAGAAGGTAACAAGGCAGGTCAGAAAGAGGGTTACTGAGGAAGTTGCGATAATTGAAAAATTGAAAGGAAGTTTCGTCTCAGGCTACGAAATCCACATGGGGAAAACGACGGCATCCCATCCGATATTCGAGGACGACGGAGGGAGAAGCGAGGATCGCTTAGTATGGGGAACTTACCTTCACGGGTTGTTTTACAACGAAAGCGTTGCCAGAGAATTTTACAGATATATGGGTGTTAAATACAAACACTATTCCGATCCGATCGAGAGATTTTCGAAGCTTATTGAGAGGAAGATAGACGTAGATGAAATCTTAAGCTAAACTCTCCTACCCTTAACCTTCTCTATATCAAATTTTGCCTTGTCTGAGATGTGCATGACAGCCAACGTTCCGGCCATTACGGGATCGCTTACGACAAGGTCGCTAACCTTTGGAACCGAACCGAACATATTCAGACTTATAACAGGTATCCCGACTTTCCTGAGCTTTCTGACTTCTTCGCTAACCTTCCCACCCATCAATCCTCCGGCGAGAATTAATATTTTCGCTCTGTGAAGCCTTGATACCGCTCTGACAGCGTCAGCAAGCTCCTCTTCTCCAACCAAGGGCATGGTATCAACACTTATCCTCTCACCTCTTAGATTATGTCTGTCAGCTTCCGTAACTGCACCCAATGCGACTTGAGAAACCAAAGCACCGCCCCCGAAGATTAGAACCCTCTTACCGAATACCTTCTCAAACGGTTTCTCCTCTTCTATCTCCATGATCGCCGGAATCTCTCTTAGCTCTTTAAGTATCTCTTCAAATTCACCACCCTCGATCTCGAAATAGATCAAGGCGTTGCCCCTGTATTCTCCGTATTCGATTATAAAGCTTTGCGAGTAAGTTATGTTTCCCCCATGCTTAGCTATAACAGATGTTATATCTCTCAACACTCCTATCTGATTTTTTGCGATTATTTGCAGCCCTCTTATCATTAAAATTTCGCTCCCGTCAGCGTTTTCGTTTCCACAACCCCATCTATCGCTCTAACTTTATTCACAACGACATCGCTTAATTCTTCGAAATCCTTAACGCTTATCTTTGCAATCAAATCGTATTCACCGAATAAGGGATAAAGCTCGACGATCTCTTTGAGTTTTGCGAGTTTATCGTAAACCTCTCTCTCTTTTCTCGGCACAACTTTAATCAGAACAAAACCGATCGCCATCAATACTATGTTCATCTCAAATTTTTAAACCTTTCTTTCGCAGCCTTTGCTCAATGCAAATTTCAAAATATCTGGCGGTTGCAACAAAAAATCCGAATCGATCAATTTCCAAACTCAAACTGCCTCTTGTTTTTATATTCGAGTATTATGTCCTCAAGCTTTTTGAGGCTCCGCTTTTCAATCTCATTTAACGCTTCATCTACGCATCTCTCAAGTTCCTCAGTTTTTACCAAAGCAAAATCATCGAAAATCTTTATCTCCATCTTCTCAGAAGGAATAATCGGTATCTTCTCCCTCTCCAAAACTTCCTTAGCTAAATGGGACATATCCCCCCTCGCTACCAAAGCTTTTACGCCATGACTCGCAAGCATTTCCGCACCGCTCTTTCCCGCACCGCTCACGTCTTCGATGTATATGACATCCCCCTTAGCTATTCCAACATCCCTTTCAAGTTTCTCTATATCATCCTTCGTGAACTTTTTCAACACCTTTATAGCCTTCCATCCTTTAAATTCGAGATATTTAACTCTCCTCAGTTCATTCAGCTTTTCCCTCAGTTCAATAAGCTCTTTATCTTTCTTTTTCAAATGCTCTCTCAAAACCTTTATCTCAGCTTGCATCGACTTTATAACGTTCTCTTCTCTGATCTTTTTATATTCCTCACTCGAAATCGTGTAAATCTTCGTTCTCAACCTTTCAATTTCTCTGTTCAATCTTTTAATCTCTCCATACAGCTTTCTGTTCTCCTCTCTTAGCTTGGCTATTATTCTGTCCCTCTTTCTAACCTCTTCGTAATCAAAGCTCTCTTTCGTAATTTCCTCGCTCTTTCTTTCTTCTTTAACTTCAAGCAAGCTCTTCAGAGATAATCCCTTTATTATCCCGGCTTTTATCTCTTCGATATCGTATCCTATCGGTATTCTTTTTTCGATGTTTTGAAGCTTATTTTTGTAGGAATTGTATGCATCGAGGGCTGATGCTAAAGCATCCCTTTCATGGTCGTTCAAAATCTTATATCCGCTTACGAGATTCTTCTTTTTCTCCACAGACAAATCTTCCTTCGGATTGTAGAGTATGCAATTGAAAGACGCTTTCAGCTTGTTCACATAATCCGGAACGTTTTTCTTATCAGTGGCTATAACGATCGGTTTTCCGTAACTCAGAATGTAATCCACAACTTCAGAGTAGCTCCAAGATTTCTGGCTTTTTATCGCAATAATGTTTCCGTTCAAATCTAAGATCGCAACACCTATCGTTGCTCCCGGATCGATTCCGACTATCAGATAATTCTTCTGCTTTCTCATCGGTATGAACTCTATCTTATCCTTCTCAACAGCTTCAACCTTCACCTGCACATCCCTCAACTTGAAGGAATTCACAGGAACTTTTTCTCTGACCTCATTAACAACGAATATCCCCTTGCTTATCCCTCCGTAGCCTATTCTCACTTCTTCAACGTAATCTAAGCCATGAGCATCGAGAATATCTTTTATCTCTTTGTAAACCCTTCTTACGGCATCGTGAACCTTTCTTCGATACTTATTCTGCCTCCATCCTCCCTTGCCGAGACTTCTGTTTCTCGAAACTTTAAT
>CAZVXC010000002.1:0-12073 GCA_964631435.1 uncultured archaeon
GCATTATAAGAGCCTGAAGCATAGCAACAGTTGCACCCCCAAGAATTCTGCCGAATGCGATTGATGTTCTGCTTACAGGTGAGACAAGAATCTCCCTGAGAAATCCGAATTGCCTATCCCATACAACAGATATTCCTGAGAAAGTTCCGTTAAAAATCAGTATCATCGCAATTATTCCGGGGGTTACAAAATCTACGTATGGGATCGTTAGCGAAGGTATCTTCGCCCTCTTGAAGCCCAAGCTAAAGAAAAGCAGGAAGAAGAAAGGCATGCCGAGCGAGCCTAAGAATCTGCTCTTCACTCTAAAGAATTTCTTCACATCTCTTAACCAGAGAACGTATATCGCATTCATGCAAGTTTCCTCCCCGTTAATCTGATGAAAACGTCTTCGAGCGTAGGCTTCCTAACCCTTATCAACTTTATCCTAACGTTTTCGAGCATCTTTATAATCTCCGGCAAAACTTTTTCGCTATTCTTCACGCTTAGCTCAACAAAGTTGCTGCCCCAAACGATGTTCTCAGCAGGAAAATCGAACGCTTTAATCTCCCCTTCGAATTCTATTCTTATAACATCCCCCTCTATTCTACTTTTCAAATTTTCCGGCGAGTCCAGAGCTATTATCCTGCCCTTATCCATTATCGCAACCCTATCGCAGAGTCTTTCCGCTTCTTCCATGTAATGCGTTGTCAGGAATATTGTAACATCGGCTAAGCTCTCTATGTGATCCCATATCTTCCTTCTCGTCGGGACGTCTAAGCCTAAAGTGGGTTCATCGAGAAAGAGGACACTTGGCTGATGCAATATACCCCTTGCAATCTCAAGCTTCCTCTTCATACCTCCGCTAAGGTTTTTAACAACCTTTTCTGCTTGGTCTTCAAGTTCTACAAGCTCAAGAACCTCTTTAATCCTTCTCTTCCTATCTTTTACTCCGTAAAGTCTCGCGTGGAAATCCAAGTTTTCGTAAACAGTTAAATCATTATCGAGAGTTGTTTCCTGAAAAACGACACCTATCCTCTTTCTGACTTCACTCGCATCCTTCACAACATCGAATCCGTCTATTTGAGCAATGCCTTCAGTCGGTTTTATAACCGTCGTTAGCATCTTTATAGTCGTAGTTTTTCCCGCCCCGTTAGGGCCAAGTAATCCGAAGATTTCGCCCCCCTTAACGTTAAAGCTTATGGAATCAACTGCTTTGAATCCGTCATAAATCTTTGTTAAGTTTACGACGTCTATCATCTGCCTTAGTTCGGGTTTGAGTAAGAAAAATTTATGCAACGCAAAATTTAAAAACATAAAAACATATTGGCATTAGCCATCGGCTGTTCTTAAAAACAACAAAGAAGGAGATAACATGTTGATGCAGGATAAGGTGTATAAGGGAACGACAACAGTAGGAATCGTATGCAAAGACGGAGTGATCATGGCTACCGAAAAGAGAGCGACAATGGGCAATTTTATAGCGAGCAGAAGAGCCAAAAAGATATACCAAATATCCGACAGGGTTGCGATGACGACTGCCGGGAGTGTTGGAGATGCTCAATTCCTCGTCAGATTGATCAGGGTTGAAATGAACCTCTACGAGATCAAAAAAGAGATAAAACCGAGCATTAAAGCGATTGCAACGATGACATCAAACATCCTTAACTCCGTAAGATACTTCCCGTATTTAGTCCAACTCCTAATCGGCGGGATAGATGAGAAAGGCGCAAGCATATATTCGATCGATCCCATAGGAGGTGCGATTGAGGAGATAGATGTTGTTGCAACAGGCTCAGGCTCCCCTATGGCTTACGGCGTCCTTGAAGATGCTTACAGCGAAGATATGAGCGTTGACGACGCTGTCGAGCTTGCGGTAAGGGCGATATTCTCAGCGATGAGAAGAGACTCAGCATCCGGAGACGGGATAGATGTTGTGAAAATTACGGAAAAAGAGTATAAGGAGCTAAGTAAGGATGAGATAGAAAAGATAATTGAGAAATTCAGGAAATAATCGACTTCTGAGATTTTATGTCAAGTGAGGAATATCTGAGGAAACTAAAAGAGAGGATATTGGATTTAATCCCAAGAACGGTCAGAATCAGGAATATCGAGTTCGAAGGCCCGCTTTTAGTTCTATACGTCGAAAATCCTCAGGAATTTGCCGAGAGCGGGGATATAATAAAAAAGCTTGCAAAAGACTTAAGGAAGAGAATAATCGTTCGACCTGATCCAAAGAGTCTGAAACCTCCTGAAGAGGCTAAGGAGATAATAAAGAAGATAGTTCCTGAGGATGCACAGATAACGGGGTTCTTTTTCGATGAGGAAAACGGAGAAGTAATAATCGAAGCAGAAAAACCCGGAATTGTAATTGGGAAGCATGGTGCTACGCTTAGAGAAATAATGAAAGCCGTAGGATGGAGTCCAAAGCCGATGAGGACTCCTCCTATAAAATCGAAAACAATTGAGAGCGTGAGACAGTATTTGCTCAGCGTCAGAGATGAGAGAAAGGAGATACTGAAGAGGATAGGTGAAAAAATACACAGAGGGATAATATATGAGGACAAATGGGTGAGGGTTACATTTCTCGGAGGAGCGAGGGAAGTAGGAAGAAGCTGTTACCTGCTTCAAACTCCTGAGAGCAAAATCTTAGTGGATTGCGGCGTAAACGTTGGCAGCACCCAGCAGTCCCCGTATCTTTACATTCCAGAGGTTCAACCTCTTGACAGCTTGGATGCCGTTGTTATAACGCATGCACATCTCGATCACTGCGGTCTCGTTCCGATTCTCTACAAATACGGCTATAAAGGGCCGATTTATCTGACACCTCCGACGAGAGATTTAATGGTTCTCCTGCAGATAGATTTCATCGAGGTCGCTGCAAGAGAGGGAAATCCCTTACCATACGAATCTCAGCATATAAGAGAAGCTTTGAAGCACACGATCACGATAGATTACGGGATCGTTACAGATATCTCACCAGATATAAGGCTAACCCTCTACAATGCAGGCCATATTCTCGGCTCAGCCATAGCACACTTCCACGTAGGAGAGGGGATGTATAACATAGCATTCACTGGAGATTTCAAGTTTGAGAAAACGAGGTTATTCGATAAGGCACATACAAATTTCCCAAGACTTGAGGCACTTATCATGGAAGCAACCTACGGCGGAAGCGAGGATATTCAGCCTTCGAGAAGGGAAGCTGAAGAGAAGCTTCTCGAAATAATAAGGAGAACCTTGGCAAGAAGAGGAAAAGTTCTGATACCGACGTTTGCGGTCGGAAGAAGTCAGGAGGTTATGATAGTTCTTGAGGAGGCTATAAGGAACAAGGTGATAGATGAGGTTACTGTCTATTTGGATGGCATGATATACGAAGCTACGGCAATCCATACAGCGTATCCTGAATATCTTAACGTAAATATAAGAGACCTTATCTTTCACAGAGGAATAAATCCTTTTATAAGCGATAGTTTCGTCAGAGTAGATTCGAGTTCGAAGAGGGACGAGGTTATAGATGACGCATCTCCATCAGTAATCCTCGCAACATCTGGAATGCTTAACGGCGGGCCCGTTATGGAATATTTCAAAGCGTTAGCACCGGATGAGAAGAATACCTTGGTCTTCGTAGGCTATCAGGCTGAGGGAACATTGGGAAGAAGAATCCAGAAGGGCTGGAAGGAAGTCCCGATCTCATCTGACGGAAAGAGGGAAGTAGTTCAGGTTAATATGGAAATCGAAACAGTTGACGGCTTTTCAGGACATTCAGACAGAAGGCAACTTGTTAGCTACGTCAAGCATCTGAAATCAAAACCGGAGAAGATAGTTACGATTCACGGAGATGAAGGAAAATGCATAGAACTTGCATCAACGCTATATAAAACATACAGAGTCGAAACGAGAGCGCCTTTGAATCTCGAAACGATCAGATTCCTATGATAATAAGCATAGTTGGCCCATCTGACAGCGGAAAGACGACGCTTATAACGAAGATCGTCCCTCTGTTAATCGAGAAGGGACTTAAGGTTGCTGTTGTGAAGCATCACGCTCACGGTGATTTTGAAGTAGATAAGGAGGGAAAAGATTCTTGGAAGATATACAAGAGCGGTGCGGATGTCATAATTTCATCTTCGGAAAAGATGGCTTTCATCAAAAGGATGAAAGAGGATTCCTTGGATTACGTCTATGAGAGGTATCTGAAAAACGATTACGATTTGGTTCTGACAGAAGGTTACAGCAGAGCGAAGAAGGATAGGATAGTTGTCGTTAAAAACCCTGAGGAAATAGAGTATTTTAAACACGGAAGAATTCTGGCAGTTGTTTGCGATGAAGAATTTGCAAGCAAAAATTACAGGATTTTTAAGAGAGATCAGGTTGAGGAAATAGCTGAATTTATATACGAACTCGTTAAAAATCGGAATTACAAATCGTAATTTACAGCAAGGCTTATATTACGTCAAAAATGCAAGCAATCTATGAATGATATATTTGTCGAGAAACTCGTTCACACTCCTATAGAAGAGCAGAAGGTTGAGCTTGTTGAGAGGAAAGGCATCGGTCATCCCGATTCTCTTGCTGACGGAATTGCCGAGGCTATGAGCAGGTCGTTAAGCAAGGAGTATTTAAAGAGGGTTGGTGCGGTTCTTCATCATAACACCGACGAAACCCAAATCGTTGCGGGGAAAGCCGTTCCGAAATTTGGCGGTGGAGAAGTTATCCAGCCCATATACATCCTGCTCGTAGGCAGAGCGACTAAGTATTTTAACGGCGTAGATATACCTGCAGATAAGATAGCTTTAAAAGCTGCGAAAGGTTACATAAGGAACGCTATGCGGTATCTTGATCCCGAAAGCGAGGTAGTTTTCGATGTCAGGCTCGGAGAAGGATCGACAGATTTGAAAGAGGTATTCCGAAGGAGAGGCAAAGCACCGTTGGCCAATGATACAAGCTTCGGAATAGGATACGCACCCTTAAGCGAGACTGAGAAGCTTGTTTACAACATCGAAAGAAGGATATACAACGAGTTCAGGAAAAGAGAGAAAGCGATAGGCGAAGATATAAAAGTTATGGGACTTAGAGAGAAAGATAAGATTTCTATAACGATTGCGGCGGCGTTTGTTGATAGATTCGTCGGGAATGTTAAGGAATACTTAGCCATAAAGGAAGAGCTAACAGAATTCGTCAAAGAAATCTCTGCGGAATATACGGATAGAGACGTCCAGATTTTCGTGAATACTGCAGATGACGTTAAAGGAGGCATAGTGTATCTAACTGTTACGGGAACTTCCGCTGAGAACGGAGATGATGGAAGCGTTGGCAGAGGAAACAGATGCAACGGTCTAATAACACCGGGAAGACCCATGTCTATGGAGGCGACGAGCGGAAAGAACCCGATAAATCATGTCGGGAAGATTTACAACATACTCGCAAATTTGATCGCAAGAGATTGCTATGAGGCTATAGATGGAATAAGAGAGGTCTATGTAAGGATCCTATCTCAGATAGGGAAACCGATAGATGAACCGAAAACTTTGAGCATCCAGATTGTTCCTAAGAAAGGCTACGATGTCGATAAAATGGAGAGCAAAGCCAAGACGATTGCTGAGGGATGGTTGCAGGATATAACGAAGGTTACAGATATGGTGATAAATGGAGAGATAAATACATTTTGAAACGAAAAAATTTAAAGCCCGTCAGATTTTTATGCCCCTATGAAACTCTTACTCATTCACGCTGATTATATAGAGTATGAGATTAAAAAGAAAACGAAATTCGCTGAGAATTTTGAAGGACAGGGTGCGAGAATTGATGAAGCTTTAGTCGCTTTCGTCTCAGTTGAGAAAGGAGATAACGAGGATGTTGCATCGAAAGCTATCGAGGAGATAAGAGATGTCGCAAAAAAGGTTGGAGCGGAGAGGATAGTAATATATCCTTACGCCCATCTATCTTCCGACTTAGCTGATCCTGAGAAAGCGGTAGATATACTAAAATTTTTGGAAAAAGGATTATCTGAGAGTTTTGAAGTCCACAGATCACCTTTCGGATGGTATAAATCTTTCAAAATCTCATGCAAGGGCCATCCGCTAAGTGAACTTTCGAGGGAGATAAAGGGCGAGGATATAGAGGTTACTCAAGCTTTGAAAGATGAAGAGAAAGCTAAGAGCTACTGGTTCATCTTAACACCTGAGAAGGAGCTTGTTGAAGTTGACGAATTCGATTTCACAAACTATCCGAATTTGCAAAAATTCGTGAATTACGAGATTTCAAAGAGGAGAGCTGTCGATAGGGTTCCACCTCATGTTGAGTTAATGAAAAGGCTCGAAATAGCGGATTACGAGGAGGCATCCGATAGCGGGCATCTCAAATACTACCCAAACGGAAGGCTGATAAAATCCCTTCTGGAAACCTTCGTTACGGAAAAATGCATAGAATACGGCGCTATGGAGGTTGAAACACCGATAATGTATGACAGAAATCATCCAACACTTAGAAAATACTTGGAAAGGTTTCCTGCAAGGCAATACATAATAAAAGGTGATAAAAGGGATTTCTTCTTAAGATTCGCAGCATGCTTCGGGCAATTTTTAATCGCATCTCAGGCGACTATAACATACAAAAACCTACCGCTCAAAATGTATGAGCTTACGAGGTATTCCTTCAGGAAGGAGCAAAGAGGAGAGCTTGTCGGTTTGAGAAGGCTGAGAGCATTCACAATGCCCGATATGCATACGATAGTAAAGGACATAGAGCAGGCTAAGGAGGAATTTTACAATCAATACAAGCTGTCTGTTGAGGTATTAGATGAAATCGGATTGAAACCGGATGATTACGAAGTCGCTATTAGAGTAACGAGGGATTTTTACGAGGAGAACAAAGATTTTATAAATTCGATTGCTGAGATACTTAAGAAGCCGATTTTAATCGAGATGTGGGATAAGAGATTCTTCTACTTTGTCCTGAAATTTGAATTCAACTTCGTCGATGCTCTCGATAAAGCTTCAGCCTTAAGCACGGTTCAGATCGATGTTGAGAATGCTGAGAGATACGGGATTAGATATGTCGATGCTGATGGGAACGAGAGGTATCCTCTGATATTGCATTGTTCCGCAAGCGGAGCGATTGAGAGAGTTATGTATGCACTTCTCGAAAAGGCACATATCGATTCTGAGAGAGGAAAATTACCAATGCTCCCCGTCTGGCTCTCGCCAACTCAGGTGAGGATAATTCCAATAGCGGAAAGACATCTTGATAAAGCGATCGAAATTGCGGAGGTGTTGAAAAAAGAGAGAATAAGGGTAGATGTTGATGACAGAGAGGAAACGACTGCAAAGAAGGTGAGGGATGCATCAACGAGCTGGATACCGTATATAGTCGTTATAGGCGACAGAGAGATTAAAAATAACAGGCTGAGTGTTACAATAAGGGAAGAATCGAGAATAGATAAGCAGAAGAGAGTGGAGATGAGTTTGGAAGAACTTATAGAAAGGATAAAGAGCGAAACAAAAGGGAAACCATACAAACCACTCTCTCTACCTATGCTTCTCTCAAAGAGACCTTCGATGAGGTGATAAGATGGATAAAAACGATCTTAAAACCTACATACCCCTTGCACTCGGAATAGTTGCGGGAATAATAACTTACTACGTAACGAACGGGTTAAGAAGCAGAGACCCGCTCGGAATAATAATTCTGGTCATCTTCATATACATCCATAAGTTCATCTTACCGAAGTTTAGCGTTAAAATCGAATCTAAGGACTGGGTTGGAATAGCTTTTCTGACTCTCGTAACTTGGTATATCTCTTGGACTCTTCTGCTCAATTTTTAAGGTGATTGTTATGAGGATTGCTGTAGTTGACAGAGAACGCTGTCATCCGAAGAAATGCAGTCAGGAATGCGTAAAATACTGCCCGATAGTCAGGACTGGCGTTGAGGCGATAGTTGTTAATGAGAAAGCTGTTATAAGCGAGGAGCTTTGTGTCGGTTGCGGGATTTGCGTAAAGAAATGTCCTTTCAAAGCCATATCGATCGTCGGATTACCGAAGCAACTCGAAGGAAAGGAGGTTCATAGATACGGGAAGAACGGCTTTGTCCTCTATAATCTCCCTGTTCCACGAAAGGGATACGTTGTAGGCTTATTGGGCCAGAACGGGACAGGAAAGACGACAGCTGTCAGAATTCTATCCGGGCAGCTGAAACCAAATCTTGGAAAAGAAAAAGCCGAATGGGATGAAATACTCGATAGATTTCATGGAACAGAGCTTTTTGATTACTTAAAAGCTTTGGCAAATAAAGAGATCAGAGTAAGCTTGAAACCGCAGTATATTGAAGCCGTTCCCAAGGTTTACAAGGGGAATGTTAGAAAGTTGCTTGAAAATGTGGATGAGAGAGGTGCAATAGATGAATACATAGCGAAACTAAAGCTTGAAGAGTCTGCAAAGAGGGATGTTAAGGAGCTTAGCGGTGGAGAATTGCAGAGGGTTGCGATTGCAGCTTGCTTGCTGAGAGATGCAGATTTCTATTTCCTCGATGAGATAACGTCTTACCTCGATATCTACCAGAGAATTGAGGTGGCGAATGCTATAAGGGATGTTGCGAAGGAAAAGCCAATTCTGATCGTCGAGCATGACTTGGCAATCCTCGATCTCTTAGCGGATTTCATCCATATAAGCTACGGAGAACCTTCCGTTTACGGTGTCATAACGAATGCTAAAGGCGTCAGAGTCGGAATAAATCAGTATTTGAGGGGGCATCTTATTGAGGAGAATATCAAGATAAGGAAGAAAGAGATTGAATTTGATATATTTCAGCCCTTAGAAACGGATATAGAGAGTGTTCTTGTTGAATACCCGGATTTCAAGAAATCTTACAGCGATTTCGTTCTTAATGCCGAAAGAGGGGATATAAGAGTTGGAGAAGTTATAGGCATTTTGGGGCCGAATGCTATAGGAAAAAGCACGTTTGTTAAGGTTTTGGCAGGCGTTGTTGAAGATGATGAAAAGAAGGTTAAGCTTAATGTGAAAGTCTCATACAAGCCTCAATACGTTAAAGCCGATGTTAGCATGCAGGTTTTGACATTCCTTCGTAGCATAAATCCGATGATTGACAGCTCTTATTACAAAACCGAATTTATCAAACCGCTTCAGCTCGAAAAGATACTCGATAAAAATATAGATGAGCTTAGTGGCGGGGAGTTGCAGAGGGTTGCGATAGCAGCTTGCTTGTTAAGAGAAGCTGACCTCTATCTTCTTGATGAGCCTTCGGCACATCTCGACGTCGAGCAGAGAACGGAAGTTGCGAGGTTGCTGAAAAGATTTGCGATGAACAATTCGAAATCAGTTCTGGTTGTGGATCACGATATATACCTCATAGACATGCTCAGCAACAGGATAATGGTGTTCGAAGGCATTCCGGGAAGGTTTGGAAAAGCGAAGAGGGCTGTAAGCTTAAAGGAGGGAATGAACGCATTTTTAAAAAATCTCGGAATAACATTCAGAAGGGATGAGGATACAAAGAGACCGAGAGTGAACAAGCCCGGATCGAGGTTGGATAGAGAGCAGAGGGCTGCTGGGGAATATTACTATTACTTTTAATTACTGGCTGAGTGTGATTATTTGTAAAAAATATTAAATGCCTATTTTTTCGCAATTCTTAAAGCGAAAGCTAATGCGACTATCCCGGCCAATAGCTCAAATCTTGGTGTGGATGTTTTAGTTGCTGTAGCCACTTCAGTTACTGTTGTTCTCTCTATCGGTTTTGTTTCCTTAACCATCTCTTTTACGAGTTCTGCCATCTCTTTCGTTACTTTATAAGCTTTATACTCAAATTTCGATGCCCATGTAACGGAATTATCTATTAACTTCCATGCAGCAGCGTCGCTCGAAGCTTCAGGTTCAAACGTGATATACACAGCCCTTATCCCTTTTTCTCTGAACCATTCGTTGTGGACGATAACTCCGGCTAAGTAGTCATCAGAAATTGCAACAACTTTCACCGGCATATACTTCTTAAAGAACTCGATGACTGGCTTAGCATTTCCAGCATTAAATTGAAGTTCTCTGTCTTCGATCTTCACCTTTATCTTGCCGTCCTCAATTACTTAGATTTAGATCTTCACGCTTGCTTCTTTAACTTCTTTTAACAAATCGCCAATATCTACGATACCATAAAATTTTAGAAAACCTTTATTCTCAGCCCATTTGACATATGGACTGATTTTTATCCTTTCTTTCTTAAAAAAGTCTTCTCTTCGTAACCCTATAATGTTTTTCTTACCTGAGTTAACCCCGATGTAATATATCAATATATCATTACTTCATAGAAGATATACCTCCCGCCAATTTGAAAGGCACCATCACATTTGATACCAAAATCGACAATTTCTTCTCCAATTGTTAGTTTAACCTTCATGGCTTGAGGGGACAATTCTTTCAATTCAGGAATCTCTTTTTTGAACAATTCTTTGATTGGAGTATCTAAGGAGATTCTTCCTCCTATTCCTTTTCTTCGAGCTGAACATAACTCAAAAAACTTCTCTACTAAAAATTTTAGGTATTTGTTGTCTGGATAAGTCTCCAATATCTTTTCAAAGTGCTGAAATCCGCAATTTATACATCCTATCTTTTTAAATGCATCACACTCTTCCCATCGTTTGCATATCTCTTTCATATAAGTTCACCCTATAATGTCTCAGATAACCTCATGTCATTTAATTTTTTACCTCAGGCTTTGGCTGTATAACAGTTGTAACGTCATTTGAACTCTCGACAAGCTTAATTCCATTCATCTCAACCAAATAGTGGAACTTCGCTACGAGAACTAAAATCAGGTTGTCATTGTAGATTGTGGCTAAGGTTCTCTGTATAATCCTCATTAACATCTCCCCAACAAGATTTAAGCGATTTACTCGAAAAAGAGTAGGGAGACCAAGATTACTACTACCAATAGGTAGCTCTCATGCTATCTACCCCATATCTGTTACTACGATTAATCGTAGTTTGTCGATATATCTTTTTCGAAAATTTCTATAGGTGTGCTTAGGGAGTTATGTAGAAAGCATTTTATTGAAATAATTCTTCTACTTAAGGAGTCTCCAAAATCTTTCAACGAACTTCTGAAAATCTTGAACGCCTATCCAGATACTCTCAATAGGCGGATGAAAGAGCTAAGTAGAATGGGTATCATCATTCAGATCGAAGATGGAGGTAAAATCAAATATAAGCTGACTGAAAAAGGATTACAGATTGCCGAACTGTTGGGAGATTTATTAGAAATCATAAAGAAAATTAAAGATGTGCTTGAAAATGAAATCTAAGGTGCTGGATTATGAGCATAGCATCTGAATGCATAGAGCCTTGAAAATATACCTCCACAGCATTATTCTGAGTAAGTAATCATGCTTTGCCATGATACAATAAACTATATATCCTATCAATTTTCAAATAAACCCATGAAGGAGGAAAAGATAATCAAACAGCTTTCTGTTTTTGCCGAAAATAAACCCGGAAGACTTGCTGCTGTAACAGAAAAGCTTTATGAGAACGGAATAAACATAAGAGCATTTACGATAGCGGAAGCGGGAGATTTCGGTATAATAAGGATGGTTGTCGATAAAATAGATGACGCATATAAAATTTTAAAAAATGCCGGATTTACAGTTTCTATAACTGACGTTCTCGCTGTCGAAGTCTCCGATGAGCCAGGAAGTTTACATAAGATCGCAAAAGCCTTAGGAGATGCAGGGATAAATATAGAATACGTTTACGCATTCACATCCGGGATGCATAAAGCTCTGATTATTTTGCGAGTCGATAATATCGAGGATGCGATAAAGATTCTTGAGAAAAAAGGTGTTCTGTTCAAAGGAAAGATCGAATGAAGGTTGCGATATTCAGACCGCAGGAATATATAAGGCAGACAGAAGAAAAGTTGAGGAGAGCTGGATTCGACGTTATCTCAGCACCTCTGATAGAGTTGAAGGAAGAGAATGTTGATGTGAGAGGATGCGATTATACGATAGTAACAAGTCAGACAGCAGCAAGAATAGCTTTAAAGAGGGGTTTGATTCGTGGAAAGGTTATAGCAATAGGAACGAAGAC
>CAZVXC010000002.1:12083-27538 GCA_964631435.1 uncultured archaeon
TGAATTCAGAGATTTGCTAAGAGGTAAAAAGGTGAATTTGCTTAGAAGCGATAAGGGTAGCGAGATTTTAAGAAAATTATCGAATTTCTGCGATCTCAAAGAATACAAACTTTATAGAATACGTATCTTGAGGAATGAGAGGAGCAGAGAGATCGTGAAAGATGTCGCAATGGGTTGGGTTGATGCGGCGATATTTTCGAGCAGATTAATCGTCGAAAGCTTTATGGTGAATTCTAAGGATGCTTGCGTTTTTGATGATGTTTTAAAAAGTTTGAACTCGATTAAAAGCATAGCAATAGGCCCTCCGACAAAGAGAAAGCTTGAGGAATACGGTGTTAAAGCTTTGATGCCAGAGCGATACGACTTCGACGGAGTTATAGAGTTGCTTACGAAGATGAAAGAGATAAGTGAGCGATAACGTTTATTGAAACAATTTAATCATTAAAATCTTCAACGGAGCGAGCAATTAAACTTTCTTCGATTTGAATTGCATCTCGAACAACCGCTGAACCCTCTCTATGTTATCAGCCTCCTCAACGCTTTTATCATCTCTTAATCTAACGAATCTCGGGAATCTCAATGCGAAACCGCTCTCATACTTCGGACTCCTTTGAATCTCCTGATATGCTACTTCAAAAACTATCTTCGGCTGGAAAACTATCTTCTTACCTTCCTGATATTCTATTAGAGGCTTGAAAAGCTCCGTCATCTCCTCAAGGTCTTCATCGCTGAATCCCGTTGCAACTTTCCCTATCCTTAAGAAGTTGCCGTTTTCATCTATGCACGCAAGCTCGAAAGAGCTTATCAGGTTGCTTCTCTTCCCTTCACCCCATTCCCCACCGACAACAACTAAGTCGAGTGTTTCCATCGTAGCCTTATATTTCAGCCAATTCTTCCCTCTTTTCCCCGGAACATACTTCGATTCCAAATTCTTCAGCATCACACCCTCGTGCCCAGCATTAATAGCTTCATCAAAAATTCTCTTTATCTCATCAGCATCCCTCGTAATGACTTGCTTAGCAACCCTTATAACCTCATTCTCTTTTACAGCATTTTCAAGCCTTTTCCTCCTCTCCTTCAAGGGCAAATCTATTATCTCATCTCCATCGTAAATTATGTCGTAGAAATAAACGATCAGAGGGATCTTTTCTATCATCTTTGATACATCGTATTTCCTCCTGAAACGCCTCAGCACATTCTGAAACGGCATAGGTTTTCCGTCTTTTATAGCTATAACTTCTCCATCAAGGATAACATCCTCTTTCACAGCCTTCTTTATCTCCCTGACTATATCAGGCAATGCGTTCGTAACATTCTCAAGTCTCCTCGAAAATATGCTCACTTTCCCTTCGCTCCAGTGAACCTGAACCCTACTTCCGTCGAATTTCCATTCCACTCCAAGCTCTCTTATCTCTTTAACAGCATCTTCCAAGCTCTCAGCTACCTGAGCGAGCATCATCTTAACGGGAATATGCGGCGATATTCTCAAGCTTAGCAACGCATCTCTCCCACCATTTTTCGCAACGACAGCAATCCTTCCGTAATCGTTTGCCACCATATATGCTCTCTCAACAATCTCAGCATCGATTCCGTATGCTTTCGCTATCGCATCCCTCACAATCCCTTCCCCGACTCCGAGTCTCATTTCCTTCAAAATCAACCTCGTTAAATATCTCGCTTCAATCGGTGAGCAAGATACGTAAATTTCGGAGAGCAACATTATCTTCTTCTTTTGGCTTCCCTCTCCTGAGAGGTTACTTATCTCATCGAATATTTCTTTAAGCCTTTTTACGGTTAATTCTTCCTGAAACAGAGAGGTCTGTTTTTTCTTCTTTATTACCTCCTCAGCAGCGATCCCAAGATCACCTTTCATTCTGACAAGTTCTTCAATCAGTCTTTTGTTAACGCCCGCTGAGATTCTTAAAGCTTCATAAATCAACCCCACACCTATGCCTAAGTCTTTCTCGCTCCATTCAGGATAAACCTTCCCCATGATGAAGAGTGTTACATTGTAGAGTTCTTCATCATCCTCAATTTTTTTTAGAAAAGCGGCAATTCTTGCGGTCTTTTCAAGAGTCGAGGAAATCTTTTCGATCTTATCGCAAAATTCCGCAAATTCTCTGAATGTGAGCATATCTATATTTCGTTGAGGGATGATTTATCTTTTTCTGTTAACCCGATTGGCATCAGGCTGTAAACTCTGCCGAGGGTTTTGAAATCACCCGTCAGATATTTAACGTTCCTTAAATATTTCTTCGCAACCTCAACGGCTTTAACAATTTCCTCCCGCTTAGGCTTTCTCCATCTCAAACCTTTCACAACAGGCCAATATGCATCTATCCTCAGAGGAATCTCTGGATCGACAGATGCTATAAATTTCGATATCTTCGCTATCTCTTCTGCATCAACGAGATTCGGTATGTAAACAGTCTCGACCATCAGATTATCGTTGCGGTTGTAGCATTCCAAAAAATTTTTCAGGACTTCCCTGTTCGATCTTCCCGTATAATATCTGTGGATTTCATCCGTTACGGCTTTTATGCTTACCTCTATAAGCTCGAAGCGTTGAGGTGGCATGATATGGCAATTTGTTATCAAAATCTTATCCGCCCCTATTTTATCATCGATAGCTCTGCACAATTTTTCGAGGTTTCTATCGAAAGTTGGCTCTTCGCCTTCGAAAACAATTGTTTTAAGATCAACCTGAGAGAGAACATCGACCACTTCATCAATTTTCAATAATCTCAGCTTATCCAGCTTTATCTCATGATCGAGATGGCAATCGAACTTTATAGCCTTCCTTAAGCAGCCTTTGCATTTAAACGTGCATCCTTTGAAAAACAAGACCGCAGATCTTAGGCTTTCATGATACGAGATGTGATACACATTCGTTTCCATGAGAAATCAATCTATTTCAGGCGTAAAAATGTTATCCCGATTCACAATGCTTATATACGCATCTCGTCTATATCTATGTATGAAAGAAAAGCTTGTTGATTCTGAAACGGCCTTAGAATTGATAACTGACGGTTGCAGCATAACATTCAGCGGCGTGTCGATGGTCAGAAAGCCTATGGGATTCATTGCGAAGATTATAGAGGCTAAGAAAAAAGACCTCTACATAATCGACAGAGAAGCAGGAATGGATTTCGATTTGCTGATCGCCGCTAAGTGTGTTAAAAAAGCGAGAGCAGCAATGGTAGGATTTGAACTCTTCGGATTGGCTATGAATTTGAGAAAGGCTGTTGAAAGCGGGGAAGTGGATTTCATAGAAGAGACATGCGGAGCTATAACGAATGCTCTAAGAGCTGGCTCTCAGGGAATGCCATTCGTTCCGGTAAAAGGGATAATAGGGACAGATCTCGTTGATCTGCATGTTAAAGAAGGTAATTGGAAGGTAATTGATGATCCTTTCAGCGGAGAAAAGATTCTTGCGGTCAAAGCTGTTAATCCAGACGTCGCAGTTATCCATGTCCAGAAAGCTGACAAATTCGGCAACTCAAGCATCGAAGGTTGCAGGTTTGAGGATGTTTATAAGGCTAAGTCTGCGAAGAATGTTATAATAACGGCTGAAGAAATCGTTTCAACTGATTACTTCAAGAAGTATCCCGAAAGAAACACGATACCGTATTTCTACGTTGATGCGGTTGTCCACATGCCGAAAGGTGCTTATCCGACCTCATGCCCGAATTACTACGATGTCGATTATGATGAGATAAGGAGGTATGTTAAAATGTGCAGAGAAGGGAAGGTTGGCGAATATATAGATGAGTTCGTTAAGAGGTGGTAAAATGCATGTTGCAGATATTATGATAAAGGCTATGGCTATGCAGATAAGCGATGGAGACATCTTTCTGCACGGCTTAGCTTCACCCATGCCCGCATTAGCCATGCATCTCGCAAAGCTGACCCACGCACCGAACATGGTTTATCTATCGGTCGCAGAAGGCTTAGACCCCGATGCGGATGAATATAAATTGTATCCGTGTTCGGCAGATTTCAGGCATGCGAAAGGGTGCATTGGTATAGTTGAACTTATAGAATCGTTTGATCTGGCATCAAAAGGATTGCTTACGGGAATGTTTCTTGGAGGTGCTCAGATAGATAAGTTTGCGAACACGAATCTAACATGCATAGGGAGTTACGAAAAGCCGAAGGTTAAGCTTCCGGGAGGGGCGGCAACAGCTTTTCTGACGCCAATTGTGAAAAAATTGGTTCTGTGGACGACGAATCATTCAAAGAGGGTTTTCGTTGAGAAGGTGGATTTCAAAACCGGAATAGGCTATCAGGAAGGAAAGAGGGTTACAGTTGTAACAGATAAAGCCGTCTTTGAAGCAACAAAAGATGGGTTGAAGCTTTTGAGCATTCATCCGAATGTTACAGTTGAAGATGTCGTAGAGAATATGTCATTCGAACCTGTAATAGATGATTACACAACAACGCCTATGCTGTCTGAAGAGGAGATGAAGATAATCGAGAAACTCGACCCAGATGGCGTTAGATATTCGGAATTTAAGAGGTAGCTAAACGAAGCTCTCAATAAACGATTTTGAAACATTTATATATTTTTTTACAACCGAAACGAAAATCTCCTTCTGCTTAGTATAAGTTATCCACCAAGTGTCGCTGAATCCGTCCATCTCAGCAAGCTCCTTAACTATCAGTCTGATCTGAGCTTCCGAAACTTTGTAGCCCATGCATCTCAGAACATTCTTTATCTTTGTCAGTCTTGAGATAAAATATTCCAATTTCATACCTCTATCAGATGAGATGTTTTTGAACGTTCCGCATCTTTCGCAAAACGGGTGGAGCTTCATAATCCCGTTTTGCATGTTTATCCACTCTGCCCTCTTCGATTCGTGCTCGCATGACATAACAATACTTGAAAATATACAATTTAAGGTTTTTGCTTGAACTTTGAATATCGTATTTGGCGAAGCATATAAAATAAAAACAGCTAAGCAGCAAGAACTCTGTGTTCAGGGTGATAGCTGAGGATGGAAATGCGAGGATAGGACTTATAAAAATCGGGGACAGAAAGCTAAGAACACCAGCTTTTATTCCAGTCGCAACTCTCGCAAGTGTTAGAGGTCTGGATTGCAGGGATTTGAAAGAGATTGGTGTTGAGGCAGTAATAGCTAACACGTATCACCTCCATATAAAACCGGGAGATGAGCTGATAAAAAAGCTTGGAGGACTGCACAAATTCATGAACTTCGATGGGATAATAATGACAGATTCTGGCGGTTTTCAAGCTTTCTCTCTCGGTTTCGGCATGCAACACGGAGTTGGGAAGATTGCAGATAACATATTTCTCGAAGGCTTAAGAGATACTGAGTTTAGCGGAGACAGATGGGCTTTCGTTAATGATGAAGGCGTAACTTTCAGGGATGTAAGATACAGCAGGAAAGTAAAACTAAGCCCGGAGCTTAGCATGAAAATTCAATCGAATTTGGGCAGCGATATAATATTCGCATTCGACGAATGCACATCGCCTCTATCCGATTACGAATACACAAAGAGGGCTATGGAAAGAACGCATAGATGGGCTTTGAAATGTTTGGAATGCTACGATAAAAAACAGAAGATATTCGGGATAATTCAGGGGGGTGAATATAAAGATCTGAGGCTGAAGTCTGCCGAGTTCATATCATCCCTTCCGTTCGACGGATTCGGGATAGGCGGTTCTCTCGGAAAGAGCAAGAGGGATATGCTGAACATTCTCGAATGGGTAATACCTATTTTGCCGAAAGAGAAGCCGAGACATCTTCTCGGAATAGGAGGGGTAGAAGATATATTCGAGTCAGTTAAGAGGGGGGTTGATATGTTCGATTGCGTTACGCCTACGAGATGGGCGAGAAGAGGTGTTGTTTTCGTTTCGAGAGATGCGGGAGGCAACAGGAAAAATAAGTTCAGGATTCACATAAAGAGAAGCGAATTCAAGAACGATGTTTCAGCGATAGATCCGTGTTGCGATTGTTTCGTCTGCCAGAGCTATTCGAAAGCTTATCTGAGACATCTTTTTAAGGCTAACGAGCTTACATTCTTCAGACTCGCATCCTATCACAACATCTACTTTATGACAAAGCTGATGGAAGAGATCAGAGAGAGCATAGAAAACGGGAGATTTGAGGAGCTTAAAAGGAAGTGGCTAAATTGATAAGCTTTCTAACCCTCTCAACATCAATCTCATCTCCCCTCTTGAAATAGCTTCCGACTATGAATGCGTAAGCGTATCGCCTGTATTTCCTTACATTCTGAGGATTGATTCCGCTGCCAACTATAATCGGAGCTTTGAGATTCTTTGATAGATACTTCACTGTCCTTATATCCGGTGCTTTTCCAGTTGCATCGCCGGTAACTATGAACGCATCTGCAAAGCTCCTTTCAGCATTCTCCACATAATCATCTATGCTTGCCAACTGAACGGAATGCTTCACGCTTATGTCAGCGAAGATCAAAGCTTTCAGCTTTATAGCCTTCATGAACCTCGCCAATTTTCCTGCGATAGGCTCTGCTAAGCCTTCCGGCATTAAAGAAGGGAAATAAAGCTGATTTACCCGTATAAAATCTGCTTTAACAGCCTTAGCTATCGAAGCTGCTGCGATAGCATCGTTTCTCAGCACGTTAATGCCTACGGGGATTGAGATGCTATCCTTAATCTCCTTCGCCACAACTGTCATAGCTGCAACGGTCTCTTTCCCTACTTCCATCAAAAAAGGCTTATCGTTGAAATTCTCAATGATAACAGCATCAACTCCTCCTTCTTCGAGTTTCCTCGCATTCCTTACACCGTGCTCAATGACTTCGTCAAAATCTTCGTAACCCGGAGAACCGGGGAGAGGTTTTAGATGTAACGCTGCGATAATCATAGCTATCCTTAAGCAGAAATGCTTTAATATTTTCCGTGATGACTACATCTATGAGCAAAGTTGTGCTTTGCTATTCAGGCGGTTTGGATACAACTGTATGCATATTTCTACTTAGAGAAAAATACGGATTTGATGAAGTCGTTACTGTAACCGTTGATGTCGGTCAGCCGGAGGATGAGATAAGAGAGGCTGAGGAAAGAGGGAAGAGATATGCGGATAAGCATTATACGATAGATGCAAAGGAAGATTTTGTCAAGGCGATATTTCAATTGATAAAAGCTAACGGAGATTACGAAGGCTACGTTCTTGGCACAGCACTCGCAAGACCTATTATCGCAGAGAAGGTTTTGAATGTTGCTTTAAAAGAGAATGCAGACGCTGTTGCTCACGGAGCAACCGGAAAAGGGAACGATCAGCTCAGATTCGATAACATATTTTACCAATCTGATTTAAGAGTAATAGCCCCTATGAGGGAACTAAATCTTACGAGGGAATGGGAGATCGATTATGCGATAGAAAAGGGGATAGATATTCCTGTAACTAAGGAGAAGCCTTGGAGCATAGATGAGAATTTGTGGAGCAGAAGCATAGAGGGTGGAAAACTCGAAAACCCATCTTACATTCCTCCAGAGGAAATTTACGAGTGGACTGTAAGTGAAGCGAAGGATACGGAGATAATAAAAATAGATTTTGAGAAAGGCATTCCTGTTGCAATAAACGACGAAAAGATGGGAGGATACGAGTTAATTAAGAGGTTAAATGAGATCGGAGGAAAGCACGGCATAGGAAGAACGGATATGATGGAAGATAGAGTTCTCGGACTGAAGGCGAGAGAGAACTATGAGCATCCAGCAGCTACGATACTTATAACCGCTCACAGAGACCTTGAAAAACTTGTTCTAAGCAGAAGGGAGCTTAAATTCAAGAAGTTTGTCGAAGAGGAATGGGCTGAACTCGTTTACTACGGCTTAGTCAATGATCCACTATTCGAGGCATTAAACGCATTTATCGACAAAACTCAGGAAAGGGTTACGGGATGGGTTAAGATTAAGCTCGGAGATGGTTACGCTATGCCCGTTGCGAGATTCTCTGAATTCTCATTATACAATGAAGAGTTAACATCCTTCGACTCTCTTGCGATTGATCAATCACTTGCAGAAGGATTTTCGAGATTTCACGGATTGCAGGGCAGGATATATCAGAGACTCAAAAAACCTTAGATGTCGATAACTATGTATGCGTAATATCCATCATCCCTTTTTTCAACTCTGAAATTGTGGAGGGTTATCGCTTTCGGTTCAAGCTTTATCTTCTCCGCATCAAGCTTGCCTCCGTAAATCTTTCCTATTGCCTTAAATTTACCGCTTTCTTCAACACGAACATCAACATCTCTGCCCCCGAAGTGTTCGACATCGAATTTGTATAGGATTTCGTTCAGCCAGCTGAACAAGAGGTAATCGATCGACTCCTCCTCCACTTCAATCTCAACCCATTTTTCTCCTTTGATCTTATCAGTAAATGTGAAAGCTTCGTAAAACGCTAATGCTGCATCTCTCAACAACTCATCCAAGCTGTAAGCTCTTATCTCAAATGCTATGTCTGCAGTGTGATCTATAAAGCGATACATATCCCTGATAGCTAAGCAGATTATAAAACCTTAACCTTAATATCCGCTTAAATCAAACTAAATATTATGAACTGGAATAGGTTCAGAGAAAAGGTTCTCGAAAGGTATAGGAAAGCTGAGATAGATGCTGAGATTAGAAATGTTCTCGATACAATCAATTCTTCACGTTCATTCGTAACTTTATCAAGCTGTGCTGGGAGAATTGTTGTTATGGATATGCCGAATTTCGGCGATAAAAAGAATTCGGTCTTCTTAGGCAAGTGGCATAGATTTCCGAAATTTGAGGAGGTTAAGATGTCTGTGGTGAAAGGAAGACTGCAAACGTGGTTTATGATGCACCCGCCGATAATCCATATAGCTTGCAAGGATATGGATAGAGCTTTGGAGCTGCTTGAAATAGCTAAGAAATCAGGTTTCAGGCGTTCTGGGATAATATCTCAGAAGAAGTTTGCGATAGAAATTGCCTCACAAGAAAGGGTTGAGATGCTTGTCGCTGAGAAAGGAGAGGTTTTGGTCGATGATAAGGCTCTCAAAAGAAATCTCGAAATTTCGATAGATAAGCTTAAAAGATCGAGAGAGAGGATTTACAGATTCTCCGAAATTTTTAAAGAACGCTTTCTATAGCATTTATATCCGCATCAACCTCTATAGGCTTGCCAACGACACTTATAACCTCCTCAGGGTCTTTGAGCAGATGCCCGGTTGTTACGCAGACGACGCTATCGAATTCCTCATCGCATTTCAAAAATCCGGCGTAGCTTGCGGCACTTGCAGGCTCAACACCTATTCCCTTTTTCGCAAGAAGCTTCTGTGCATTAACGATCTCCTCATCCGTAACTTCCATAGCGAAGCCTTTAGATTCGTAGATAGCCCTTAACGCCTTCTTAGCATTCACCGGAAAGCCGATTCTTATCGCAGTTGCAACAGTTTCGGGATTCTGAACGGGCACTATATCTTCCCTCCCTTCTTTAAAAGCTCTGTATATCGGATTTGCTCCTCTCGCCTGAACACCTATCATCTTCGGAATCTCATCTATATATCCAGCTTCTTTAAGCTCCTTGAATCCCTTGTATATAGCTGATATGTTGCCTGCATTGCCGACCGGGACGAATATTGCTTCCGGAACATAGTTGAGCTGATCTACTATCTCGAAAGCTATCGTTTTCTGTCCCTCAAGCCTGAATGGATTTACTGAGTTCAGCAAATAAAAACCCCTTTTCAGGCATACCTCTCTAACGAGTTTCAAAGCCTGATCGAAGTTTCCCCTTATCGCTATCACCTTCGCACCATGCATTAAAGCTTGAGCAAGCTTTCCCAAAGCGACTTTTCCTGCCGGAAGTAATATGTAAGCTTTTATTCCTGCTCTCGCAGCATACATCGCCATCGATGCAGAGGTGTTTCCGGTTGATGCACATGCGACGCTATCCTTCTTCAATTCGATAGCCTTAGTTATGCCGACAGTCATTCCCCTGTCCTTGAAGGAGCCGGAAGGATTCAGTCCCTCATGTTTTACGAAAACACTTTTATCGATGTCATACAAGGGAGTCCCACCTTCCCTAAGCGTTACAGGCTTAATCCTTACCGGAAGTAAGCTTTTGTATTTCCAGACCCCGATGTTACTTCCGTCGAGCTTAAAGTCTGCATTGCTTACATCGATAACGACTTCGAGCAACCCATCGCATTTAGGGCATGTATATATCTCCTCGCTTTCAAAAACGCTTCCGCAATCGATACATCTAAGCATAAGAGATGGAAGAAAAAGAAGTTAATAAATTTACTCTTTCTTAGGAGGCCAGTTCTTTTCGAGCCAGCCTTTTATTCTTCCCGAATCCATCGGGCCTACCAGAACATTCCACCCTGTCTCATCCTCAATCGCACCTTGTAGCCTTGCAGCAAGTCCGGGAATAACTAAGTAGCGGTGATTAACCTTCTCTTCGATTCCGGTCTCCTTTATCAGGTCTTTCACTTTCGTAGCAGTAAACTGCCCACCTGCGACGCTGACCTCAACACCTAAGCCCTCTGTATCCAGAACCAAAAGCCAGCCCTTTATGTTTCCACTCGTTAAATCGCTTTCAACCGTGTAATAAGTCAGTGCGAAGTTCGTCGTTATGAACACCGGATCATCCGGCCCGGGGTTGTTTATAGCTCTTAATCCCGGTTCGACTTGGACTGGAGTTCTTGGGTCTGTGTAGATGTTGTATCTTAATATTACCGTCGGCATGACTGTGTATTGTTCGAGGTTCCTGAATATCATCGCATCAGCATACTTAACTATGAACGTGCTCGCTATAACAGTCTCCCAGTAGCCCTTTGTTATCTCATCTCCTTCAATGAGCCAAGCTGAGATCGGTGTAACCATTATCGGATAAGCCACATCCTTATCTTCTCCGAGTATTGCTGTTCTTCTAATCTGAATTACCCTCTCGTAAGTTCCTTTCAGTCCTTCTCCGAGCGGTTCTGTTACCGGATCGAGAACTATATCTGTAACACCCGCTTCTTTAAATGTCTTTGCCATACTTTTGAGAACATCGAGATTCTTGCTTCTGAGCGTAACCGGAACTTTGAATTCGATTGCGAGCTTTAAAAATTCTTTCCAGTTGTCTTCGGTCGCAGCGTAAATTAGCGGTTTTTTGTCCGCAACCTCTTCTAATGCAGCTCTCATGCATTCTGGATCTAAGGATACTAGAACCATCGGTTTTCCGTATTCTGAGACTTTTTTAACAACCTCTCTGAATTTCTTCGGATCATTTGACGTGCATCTGACTGCGAAGCCGTCTAAGGTTATGTCAGTTCCGACGTAGAACTTCCTGTATTCTACGACTCTGCTACATCTTTCGTGAAGAGCCGATTCGTCCATAGTGTCCCAGACGTCGTAGAAGAAAGCCGTCGGGTTGAAGTAAGTTAATTCGTGTCTGTGTAAAACCTCTTCTCCTCCTATCTTTATTGCGTTGTCGCCGACGCCGATTATGACTTCGTGGATCTCAGGAGATGTCAGCTCTATTAGCTCCTCAAGCTTCTTCTTCATCTTCGGGTCTTTTTCAGCCTTCTCAACTAAGGGTGGGCAATCTGTCGGTTTAACGTTCCTCTCTATTATCTGAGCGGCAAAGCTCATGCACGTCTCATATCCGCATTCTCCGCAGTTCGTCTGAGGCAGGTATTTATAAATTTCAAGGGGACTTTTTACCTTCATGTTACCCCTCCATCGTTATCCAAGCATCAGCATCCTTAACGCTCTCCTTAACGTTTCCGGCTAAGGTATTCATCCACTCTTTAAGAACAGCAACAGCACCGGGATGCATCATCATGAACAGATCAACGCCCGCCAAAGCTAAGGTCAATCCCGTAACTATCTCCCAGATAGGGCCTCTAAGCTCTCTCGGCCCCCATGGTGTGTCCGTTTCGATTGGAGATTCGGTCATCCAAGCCTCTCTTGCACCCCAAGCGTTCGTTGTTCCGCTCGATATCGGGAAGTTCAGGTCTGTGTCTCCTCTTAAGCCGCTGATCCTTATCCTCTCCATGTTCGTGAACGCATAATCCAAACCGTAGCCTAAGGCTGCCGTCGTTGGGTCTTGGACTATGTTCTCTCTCGGAAGCTTCGTTCTTTTAAGCAAATATCTGTTTAGTGTTTTCTGGTTGTTTATATCCATCTGAGTCCAAGAAAGGACAACCTGATCGTATTTCTTTGCAGCCTCAGCTATCTCTTCCCATGCGTCGAGGGTTGCCGATGCAAGCATAACTCTTTCTCCTTCGCAAACCTCTGCAGCCTTAACGAGAACTTTCGGATCTTTTTCTTTGTTACCACTTCCACCGACTATTATCGGGCATTTCACAGCTTGCAAAACATCCTCAAGAACCTTTACAGCTTCATTAACGGGTGTATCTTTAAGCAGAGGATCGGTGCTGATTAGATGGACTGTAACGAGATCGGCACCGAACTCGTTAACAGCTTTCCTCGCCCACTCTGCCGGATCATCCATAACATCGTCGTAATGCTCCCTCACAGCCTTAGCTAAGCCAATCCTCATATCGAAAACATCGATTGCAACAACTGGCACATGAGGTTGAGGTGAATCGAAGGTGTAGAAAGGCAGACTCGTCTCCCCACCGATTGTGATTGTATAACCTCTCGTTCCTCCCTCTTTCTTCGTTGCACCGAGTGTAACTTCTTCGATCTTTCCCGGATATTCCATTTTGTAAGGCTCGAACTTCGCTTCCACAAGCTTTTCGGGGATTTTTATCTCCGGAACGGCAGGCTTAACCTCCGCTTCCACCGCTGGCGGAGGAGCTACCTGCGGAGCGGCAAATGGTGTTGGGATTCCTAAGGCTGATGAGAGCCTTTGCAGATAAGTTAGAGCCATGTTTGTGTGATACAGGAAGTTGCCAAATTCCTGTATCAGTTGCATGTAATTTGATAGCATTGCAATAGCGTTAATCAAATTCGGATCGATTGCGGCGCCTTCGAACTCTATTTCGAGATCGCCCTCTATCCTAACTCCTTCAAGCTCTTCGACGTTATATTTCTTTAAAAGCTCAAAAAACTCTTCAAGAGTGAATTTTTTAGCCATAAATCCACCTCCTATTTGACTTCAACATGAAGTTTCATAATGGTATCCGCAATATTCTTCATCTTCCTATAATACTCAGAATCTTCCGGTAAGTTTATTATCGGTTCACCTTTCAGGTCAAGCTCCGCAATTTTCTCATCATAAGGTAGCAACTCAAGCAATTTGAACCCGTTCACTTCTGCAAACCTCCTTATAACCTCTTCCGCCTCTTTGTTCGCTATTTTGTTTCCTACAAGCAGAATGTCTTTGAATTTGAGATCAAGCTCTTTGCTAAGCTCTTTTATCCTCTTTGCTGTTGCAAGACCCTTCTTTGACATATCGGTTACCACGATGATGTAATCCGCTCCTTCAATCGTTTTTCTGCTGAAATGCTCTAAGCCAGCTTCGCTGTCGATGATTATGTAATCGTAATGCTTCATGAGCCTTCTGAGGACTCCTCTTAAAAGGCTGTTAGCGTAACAGTAGCATCCTTCTCCCTCGGGTCTTCCCATTACGAGCAGATCGTAATTATCGCACTCGCATATAGCTTCGCCATAGATTCTGCCTTCTAACCACTGTTCCTTGTTCATCGTCCCCATTTCATCTCTGCTAACCTGAAATATCTCTCTGACATCTCCTAAGGTTTTCTCTACAAGCTCTGCAACGCCTAAAGCGTCTGGAAGATTGCTGTCCGGATCGGCATCTACTGCGAGGATGCTGTTCGTTCTCTTAGAGATAAAATGAATTAAAAGGGCGGAGATAATTGTCTTTCCAGTCCCTCCTTTTCCCGTTACGGCAACTATCATATTACTCCTCTATGATTACTTTGCTAACTCTGATCTCTGCACCTTCTAAAATAATTTTTACGACCTTCTGTTCTTTTTTTTCAGCCATTACTTTCCACCTTTCTTCTCCTCTTTCCTCACAACGACCTTGTCTATTATTATCTTCGCATCCTTGATCACGAACTTTATGCCAGCAGCAGTTGCTGTCTGAGGAAGCTGAATCTGTGGCATTTGCATGGGCAACTGAATCTGCGGCATCTGCATCGGCATCATCTGCATTGGCTGAGCTGGCTGTGCAACCTCTGCGGGTGCTTCAGCTGCTTCTTCAGCAACTTCCTCAACAACCTCTTCTTCCTCTTCTTCTTTCCATCCTTCCGTTATCTTCTGCCCATCAACAGGTCTTACAACGCCTGTAACAACCGGATGGTTAACCTTCTTTAGGAATTCTTTAAGCTCATCAATCGTCTTCGCATCCTCTTCGGTAGCGATCTTGTCCCTTATATCGTCAGGTATATACTTCTCGACTCTCTGCTTAAGCTCCTTAGGCATCCAGACTGTTCTATACCATCCTCCATCTGCCTGTATGAACTTCTTACTTCTAAAGTAAGCTATACCTATACCTAAGAATCCGATAACCTGCTTACCGCCGCCCGTCTGTCCGGCCATTGTTGAGAATGTTAAACCATTCGGTGCAGGTTCTGGGTAGCCTCTATGCACCCATCCAATGCCATCAACTTCTGGCATGTAGAATCCGATAACTTCGAAGCAACCGCATGATGTGTGCGGATACTCGAAGAAGCTGTGAAGCTTGATTCTATCGTATTCTCCACCACTCTCCTCCTTAGCGAACTCGTTAACGCCGGTGTATTCGCCACCAATCGGATCTACAAGTTCACCTTTCGGAACAGCCCTGTTCGGCCCTTCGGGATCGACTCTTGCAGCGGCTCTGCCATCAAACCATGTTATAGCTCCGCATAGCGATGGCCTGTCTGGCGAGACTATGCAAACGTTCGTTGGAGCGAAGCTCTGGCATAGAGTGCATGAATAGAACTCATCGACATCTTCGTCATGCAGCATTTCAACTCTCTTGTCTCTCTCCTCATATATCGGCATTGCAACATCGTTAAGCAGCTTCTCAACCAAATCCTTATCAGTTACGTAAACAGCTTCGATTTTCTCGATGAATGGCAATTCGTTCTTGAAGAGCATCATGGTAGCCTTAGCTATCTGCATAAGGCTTTTCAGACCTTTTTTCATTGCATTCTTACTTATTCTAATCCATATATCGTATCTCTGGTTTAGATGCATGTAGCCTTCGATATAATTCTGGAAATCGTGATTTCTCCTCTCTATGACCGGCTCTAAATCGGTTTCAACCATCTCTCCTGCAACGTAGTATATCATTGCGTAAGGATACGCATTACCCTCTTCCATCTCATCCAAGTCAGGTCCTACGATGGTAACCTTCATGTCTTCAACCTGATCCGCAGGTAGAGCTAAGACGAGTTCGAAACCTGTCTGCGTTGGGCCGGCAAGCTCAACGAACATGTCTCCCTTTCTTACTCTTTCACCTTCATACATCGGACATATGTCGAATGGAAACTCCTTCTCCTCTCCCACACTTTCC
>CAZVXC010000003.1:0-27025 GCA_964631435.1 uncultured archaeon
GGGTAATAAACCTCATTTGGCAAAATAATTTTCCCTAGTACATTATCAAATAAAGATTAACAAAACTTCAAAATCAAACAAGACTTAACAATTCGACAAACGAATATTAACATGATGTCCAACTGAGATTAGATCACGAAACTTATCACAACAGGTGTTATTCCTAATTTGAAGTCAACCACTTTGTGAACTACTGGCTACATCAAAAAACTTATATCTACGCAATTTTCCAAAAATATAACTCTTTCGAAAGATTTATATATCTTGTTTGACAACATCCTTTTTGTGCTAAAATCGGTCGGAAAAATAATGCATATATCAAAAACCGGAAACATCATCGCCAAAGGGGATGCAAAGAACCTCCCAAAAATCGGAGATGAAGTTTTTAACAAAAAGATGGAAAAGATTGGTTTTATTTACGACATAATCGGCCCAGTCAAATCCCCTTACATTGTAATCAAGCCTTATGGTAAGAAAAAAGTTGAGGATAATCTTTTCGTGGTGGTGAAAAATGGTAGAGGTGGAAAAGGTAAAGGAAAAGGAAATAGAAAGGAAAGAAAGGGAAAAAGAAATAGAAAGAAGGGAGATAGAAAAAGAGGAAATAATTGAAGTTTGTCCTGAGTGTGGAAGTCCGAGATTAATTAGAGATTATCGTCGTGGAGAATTCATCTGTCAAGATTGTGGTTTGGTTATTGAAGAAACCTACATAGATAGCGGTCCGGAATGGAGAGCGTTTGATAGCGAACAAAAGGAAAAAAGAGCGAGAGTGGGAGCTCCTATAACGTACACGATCCACGACAAAGGATTATCTACAATCATAGACTGGAGCAACAAAGATTATTACGGAAAATCCATTTCTATCAGAAATAGAGCTCAGCTGTTTAGGCTCAGAAAATGGCAACGCAGAATAAGGATCAGCAACGCAACAGAAAGAAATCTCGCCTTCGCTTTAAGCGAATTAGATCGACTCGCCTCAGCTCTCGGCTTGCCGAAAGCTGTTAGAGAGACCGCATCCGTTATTTACAGAAAGGCTGTTGAGAAAAACCTCATCAGAGGTAGAAGCATCGAAGGTGTTGTAGCTGCTGCGTTATACGCTGCATGCAGACAGGCAGGCGTCCCACGCACTCTCGATGAGATAGCAACTTATTCAAGGGTAGATAGGAAGGAAGTGGGGAGGACTTACAGATTTATTGCGAGAGAACTTGGGCTGAAACTTATGCCAACGAGTCCGACTGATTACATACCGAGATTCTGCACAGCCTTAGGGCTAAGCGGCGAGGTCCAGAAAAAGGCTATAGAGATTATTAAGAAAGCTGAGGAAAAGGAATTAACAAGCGGAAGAGGGCCAACGGGAGTTGCGGCAGCAGCAATCTACATAGCTTCAATTCTCTGCGGGGAAAGAAGGACTCAGAGGGAAGTTGCAGAAGTAGCGGGGGTAACGGAGGTAACAATAAGAAACCGCTACAAAGAGCTTGCTGAAAAGCTTGGAATTGAAATAATTCTCTAATTTTTTATGATAGCTGTAAGCAAGATGGTCGGAGGGTATTCAACAGTATCGGTGAAGATAACCTATAAGAGCGATGAGAAGATTCCAATAGGGCTAATAGAGGCAAAAGATAAGCCTATACCTGTTGTCGTTTGGAATATAACATCGAAATGCAATCTAAAATGCATTCATTGCTACGCTAACGCGGGCGGAAAGATTGATGAGCTAAATCTCGATCGGGCTATTGGGCTTATAGATGATCTTGCATCGATAAAAATCCCGGTTTTGTTGATAAGCGGCGGAGAACCGCTAATGAGAAAAGATGCTTTCGAAATCATTTCTTATGCGAAGTCGAGAGGTCTGAATGTAGCACTATCGAGCAACGGGACTCTAATTACGGAGAAGATCGCTGAGATGCTTAGAGAAATCAATTTAGATTACGTCGGAGTAAGCTTAGACGGCTTCGGAGAAACCAACGATAAATTTAGAGGGGTAAAAGGAGCTTTTGAAAAGGCAGTCGAAGGCTTGCTTAATGCGAGAGATGCTTGTTTGCTTACGGGGATAAGATACACGATAACGAAATACAACGCTAAGGACATAGAGAAAGTTTTGGACTTCGCCGTAGAAAACGAGATTCCAAGATTCTGCGTTTATCATCTTGTTCCAAGCGGAAGAGCTGATTTTAGCATAGATATAGATAATAAAGAGAGAAGGAAAATAATGGAATGGCTCTTTAACAAAGCTATCGAGCTTAGAGATTCGAAGGAAAAGACTGAGATTCTCACAGTAGATAACCCGGCTGACGGTGTTTTTGTCTATTTAAAGCTGAAAGAGATCGATGAGGAACTTGCCGAAAATGCATTAAATTTCCTGAGATACAGAGGAGGAGACAACAGCGGATTTAGGCTTGCGAACATAGATTTCTTCGGAAATGTTCATCCGAATCAGTTCTGGTTCGATTACACAATCGGAAATGTGAAGGAGAAGAAATTCAGCGATCTTTGGCTAAGGACGGAAGATGAGTTGCTGGTAAAGCTCAGGGAGAAGCAAAAGCACATAAAAGGCAAGAGATGCGGCAGATGTAAGTTTAAATACGTATGCGGTGGTTTCAGGCTTAGAGCTATGAGAGCAGGAGACCTATGGGGAGATGATCCGAGCTGTTACCTTTACGATCGAGAGATACTAAGTTGATGAAAGAGTAAATATTATAATTTTCCTGTGCATCGTATTCGTGATGAGTCTCGAAAGTGAATATCTGGATATAAGTTACCTAACCGAAAACGGATTTATAAGGAAACGATGTCCGAAATGCGGAAAATTCTTTTGGACTGCTGATGAAAACAGAGAAATCTGCGGAGATCCGCCGTGTGGAAGTTACACTTTCATAAACAATCCTCTATTTAAAAGGAAATTCAAACTCGATGAAATGAGGGAGTATTATCTCTCATTCTTCGAAAAGAGAAATCATAAGAGAATTAGCCGTTATCCTGTTGTTGCAAGATGGAGAGATGACATCTATTTAACAATCGCAAGCATAGCGGACTTTCAGCCATTCGTTACATCGGGCGTCGTTCCACCGCCAGCAAATCCCCTAACAATATCTCAGCCGTGCATAAGAATGGACGATCTCGATAGCGTCGGAAAAACTGGAAGACATCTGACTCTTTTTGAGATGATGGCACATCACGCTTTCAACTATCCGAATCAGGAGATTTACTGGAAAAATGAGACGGTAAAGTATTGCACCGAGCTTCTGAATGAACTCGGAGTCAGGAAAGAGGATATAGTTTATAAAGAGGAACCATGGGCTGGCGGCGGGAATGCTGGGCCTTGTTTGGAAGCAATTATCGGCGGTCTTGAGCTTGCAACGCTTGTTTTCATGAACCTCGAAGAGCATCCCGAGGGAGATATTGAGATCAAAGGAGTCAGATACAGAAAGATGCAGAATTACATTGTTGATACAGGCTACGGACTTGAGAGATTTGTATGGGCTTCGCAAGGAACTGCAACAGTATATGATGCCATATTTCCCGAAGTGATCGATGAAATCGTCGATAATAGCAATATTCCTTTCTCAAGGGATGATGAAAAGGTGAAGGAGATAATAGCTGAAAGTTCCAAACTCGCGGGAGTTCTTGGGTCTTTGAAAGGAGAGAAGCTCTACGAGCTGAGGAAGAGCATAGCAGATAAATTTGATATAAGTGTGGACTACCTTGAGAAAATCGTTGTTCCTCTTGAAAAGGTTTATGCACTCGCAGATCATACGAGAGCGATCCTTTTCATGCTCGGAGATGCCTTAGTTCCATCTAATGCCGGCTCAGGCTATCTTGCGAGACTTATGATCAGGAGGAGCTTAAGAATGGCTGAGGAGCTTGGGTTAAAAATAGGTATATTCGACCTCGTTGCTTTGCACAGAAAGATACTGAAAGAATTCGAGTTCGATGTTCCGCTCGAAACGATTCAAGAGATATTAGAGCTTGAGGAGAAGAGATACAGAGAGACCATGAGCAAAGGTATCTCCCTCGTAAAGAGAACGATTGAGAGGAAGAAAAAGATTGAGAAGGAGGATTTAATAGAATTCTACGACTCTCACGGCGTTCCCCCTGAGATAACTCTCGATTTAGCGAAAGAGAGAGGAATAGAGGTTGAAATGCCTGAGGATTTTTACGCCGAACTCGCTTCGAGACATGCGAGAGCCGAGAAGAAGGAGAGAGAGAAGATACTTGAGAAGGAGTATCCCGCAACAGAAAAGCTTTATTACAACTCTAAATTGCTCGAATTCGATGCCGAAGTCATAGGGATTGAAAAGGATTACGTTATCCTCAACAGAACAGCTTTCTATCCTGAAAGCGGAGGGCAGGATAACGATACGGGATACATGGTTGCGAACGGGAATAAGATCGATGTCTTGGATGTTATAGAGGAAGATGGCGTCATTCTGCATAGAGTCAGCGGGAAGCTCGATATCGGTGATAAGGTTAGATGCTACATCGATAAGGAGAGAAGATTCAGGCATATGAGGCATCACTCAGCGACCCATCTCTTGCTATATGTTCTGCAGAATAAATTGGGGAAGCACGTATGGCAAGCTGGAGCGAGAAAGGAATGGCAGAAAGCGAGACTTGACGTTACTCACTACAAGAAACTAACAGATGACGAAATAAGGGAGATAGAGCTTGATGTTAATAGAGAGATAATGGCTAACAAGGATGTAACATGGGAGTTCATGGACAGGATTAAAGCTGAGCAGAGATACGGTTTCAGGCTGTATCAAGGCGGAGTCCCTCCCGGAAGAGAGATAAGAGTTGTGAGAGTTGGAGATGACGTTCAGGCTTGCGGTGGGACGCATTGCGAGAAAACTGGAGAGATAGGTGTATTTAAGATAATAAGAGTCGAATCCATACAAGACGGTGTCTTAAGATTCGAGTTTGCTGCTGGCGAAGCGGCTTTGGAGCATATAGCTAAAAACGAAGCTTTGCTCAAAGAGGCTAGCGGAATCTTAAGAGTTCAGCCGGAGATTTTGCCTAAGACAGTTCAGAGGTTCTTTGATGAATGGAAGGAGCAGAGGAAGGTAATAGAAAAGCTGCAGGATGAGATTGCTGAGATTAAAGCGGAGATTCTTGAAAGAGATGCGGAGGAGTTTGAGGACTTAAGGATCGTCGTGGAGATTTTGAACGAGAATCCGAGCATGCTTGCGAAGATAGGATCAAAGCTCGCAAATAAAGGATACATAGGTGCGTTGATATCTGATTACAACGGTGTGAAGATAACGACGTTCAGCGGGGATGAAAGGGTTGATGCGAGAGACCTTATAAAGCTGATAGGAATATTAATAAAAGGCGGAGGAGGCGGTAGAAAGGATTTGGCTCAGGGTGCAGGTCAGATAATGCCTGAGAAAGATGAGGTGATCGCTGAGATATTCGCATATCTAAGGAAGAGACTATGATAAGGGTCTTCCCGATAAGAAATGTTCCGAAGATTAAAGAAGGGGATGATCTCGCATACATCTTCTCAAACCTTTTCAATTTCGAAGACAAAGATGTTCTTGCGGTATGTTCAACAATCGTTTCCAAAGCTGAAGGAAGATGCGTTAAAATTGATGAGATCAAAGCGTCGGAAAAGGCGATAAGAATTGCAGAGAAGCTGAATAAGGATCCGAGATTTATTCAGGTCGTTATTGATGAAAGCGATGAGATTCTGATAGATTATCCGATACTGCTTACGAAGGCAAAATTCGGGAATATATGCGTGAACGCTGGAGTGGATAACAGCAATGTTGAAAAAGGCTACATTCTGCTTCCTCCGAAGAATCCGGATAACTCAGCAAAAAAGCTGAGAGATAGGATAAAAGAAATTACAGGGAAGAAAGTAGGGGTTATAATAACGGACACGAACGGAAGATGCTTCAGAAAGGGCGTTGTCGGCTTCTCAATAGGCATCTCAGGCGTTAAAGCTTTAAGAGATTGGATTGGCGAAGTTGATCTTTACGGCAATAAGCTTGAAGTTACGGTGGAATGCGTAGCTGATGAAATAGCTGCGTTTGCAAATCTGATAATGGGTGAAGGAGGCGACGGAATACCAGCTGTTGTCTTCAGAGGGCTCGATGTAATGGGCGAGGGCAGGATGGATGAGATATACAGAAGCGAAGAAGAGGACATCATAAGAAAGCTAATTAAAGGAAAATGAGGTTTCTAATTGTCGGAAGTAACGTAAGAAATGTTGCAGAATCCGCAAGAAAGGCTGGATTCGAGGTTTATGCTCTAACTGAGCATGATGACGCCGATTTAAGGATATATGCAAGGGAGGTTTTTTTGATAGAAAATAAGGACGAGAAATCCGTTAGAAAAAGAGCCTTAGAGATTTCGGAGAGTGTCGGAGCTGAGATAATAACAGCATCCGGCTACGAAACCCTATTTAACAGAAAGCTCGAAATCGTTGTGAACAAGAGGAAATTCTATAGGAAACTTGAGAATCTCGGAATTGCTTTTCCCGAATTGCTGAGTGATGGAGAGATGGGAATTTTGAAACCCGAAATCGGAGGGGGCGGAGAGGATGTTCGCCTTAGCGATAGATGCGAAAAAGGTTACATCTTGCAGAGGTTTATAGATGGCATTCCATGTTCAGTTTCAGTCCTGAGCGACGGGAGGGATGCGAAGGCTATTGCTGTGAATAAGATGATTGTCGGAGATAGCAGATTTAATGCATATGGGTTTAAATACTGCGGTAATGTTACGCCATTTAAAACGGAGTTGGAGGAGAAGTTGAGGAAGATTGCGGAAGAACTCGCATTAGCCTTCGAACTCGAAGGAAATATCGGAGTCGATTTCATCCTTTCAGATAAGCCATACGTTCTCGAAATAAATCCGAGATTTCAGGGTTCCTTAGATACGATAGAGTGGAGCAGCGATTGCAATCTTTTCAAAATGCATTTGGATGCGATCAACGGAGAGCTTAATGAGGTTAAGCAGAGAAGATTTGCGGGGAGGGCTATTTTATTCACCCACAAAGACTTAAAAATCAAAAACTCACCCATCGGAAATCCTTTCTTTGCGGATATACCGAAGAAAGGTGATGTCTATTTTAAGGGTGATCCTCTTGTCAGCATTCTTTCGAGTGGGAAAAGCGAAAGCGATGTTATTGATAAATTAATCCGGAGGAAAGACTTGATCTGGGGGTTGATATGAATATTCTGTTTTCGTCGATGTTTCTTTACGAATTTAAGCTTGATGAAATAGGAAAAGCTGTTGAAATAGCAGAATACGATGGAATAGAATTTTGGGTTGAGACTCCTTATTTCTGGATAGATAAGAGGGTTGAAAGGCTTGATGGGATAAGGGATTTTATTAAAGCTGTTCATTGTGCTGTATTCGATTTGAATCCGTGCAGCGTTAATTACGATGTCGTAGAAGTTACGATTAAAGAGAATCTTAACGTAGCCAAAATCGCATCTGAGCTAAAGAAACCTTTAACGATCCATGCCGGGAAGAGAAGTGCTTTGAGAGAGCCGGAAGATGAGGATTACGAATCCTTGAATAAATACTTCAGAATTTTGAAGAGGTATAGCGAGATAAAAGGAACGGAAATTCTTCTTGAGAACAGTGAGCCGAGAATAAACTATTTGTGTAAAGATTACGAGGAGGTTGTGAGATTTGCAAGAAAATTCGATTTCGGCTTGACTCTCGATTTAAATCATGCGATGAAAAATGGGGAGCTATACAGATACGTAAATTCCTTTGATCTCATAAAGAATCTGCATGTGAGCAGCTACGATAGCGAAGGAAGGCATGTGGCTGCGAGAAATGATGAAAGAGTCAGGAATTTCTTAATTGAGATGAGAAATCTCGGATACGACGGCTTGATAACGATCGAACTTGATGATCTGAGCTATGGCGAGATGAGTTACGAAGATAAAATTAGAGAGCTTAAAAAGGAGAGGGTGTTTATCGAAAGAATATTCAAACGCTGAGTTATCTGAAGTATCCCAGATCTTCTTCGCTTCTCCATTGCATTGCCTGAGCTTCCTGCATCTCTTTTATCTGAGCTATTAATTTCTCCATCTCTTTCGCTCTCTCATCTAAGTCTTCGACACTCACATCTAAGTTGAGCAATTTCATTAAGACTTCCAATACAGCCTTAGCACTCTTCGGATCGACCATGTAGCCAGAGGTTGTTCCCATGAGACATGCCGCTTCGATTCCTTCAAGCATAGCCAATCCGATGATCAGACCTGCTGCACCTATTATTCCTCCAGCAGGCTCTCCGTCTTCGAAAGTTACTCCAGCATTCTTCAGAGGTTCGATTAAACTTTCGTTATTCACAGCACCGATAACATAAGGATTCTCAACGAGCTTGCCGACACCGTATCCGCCCAAGGTGTATATTCTTCTCACACCAAAATCTTTCGCTATTTTCAGATAAGCGTTTGCAAGCTCGAAATGACCCTCGTTACTTATGCTTTGAAAATCTCCGACGAGAATGAGCAAATCTGGAGCATCATTTTTACTTTTGTAAGCGTAAACCTCATTTTTCGGCATTCTTATCAAACCACTCTTCCCAACCATAACCTGAGGAGGGAAGTGATGAGAGTAAATTTCGACAACCTTCTCAACATTCAACACTTTCACAAGATGATCAGCCACAAGTTTCCCGACATGCCCTATTCCCGGTAAGCCCTCTATCATCACAGGCTCTCTGAGCCTCACTTCCTCAGGTTTTTTCAAATACCTTATATCATCCCTCTCTATCATTTTCACACCTCCTTATCCAAAAACCTTTCTGCTTCCTTAGCATCCTTCGATATTTCCCGTATGGATCCTCTGGAAAAAATCTCGGTGGAATTGGCATGAAAGTTTTTCCTCCACATACCGGACAAACATCTCTTAGCGTATATCTTCCGCATTTACAGCATTTCCTTATTAGAGATTTCATACTGCTTCCCTAAGGAAATTTGCCTCGCCACCAAGTTTTTTCATAGCTTTTGTAACAGCATCAACAACCTTCTTTAAAACGTTTTCTGCAGTTTTGTAATCATCGCTTTCGATAACAATTCTGTATTTCGGTGCTCCAACGTATTCAACTTTGATTTCTATTCCATCTTTCGCAAATTTTTTAACCTCTGACAAAGCTTTCTTTATTCTCTCGATTCCATCGCCAGCGAAGCTCTTCAATTCGAAATAGCCTCGAACTTTAACTCTCGTAGGCTTTATGTGCTCCCTCGCAAGCTCGGCAATCTCTTTCGCAAGCCTCTCACCGGCAATTTTTGATATGATTTCGTAACCTTCGTATGCTACTTCTTCGAAAGTCGAATATATGCTGTCAAACTTTTTCATAAGTTTTTTACCTATCTTCTCAAGCTCTCTTCTATCTACTCCCGCTTTCTCTCCAGCTATCTCAAGCCACTTGAATGCCCTCTGCTCGCTCTTCCATTCCTGCAGTTTCTCTCTTCTTTGCCTCTCATTCACATCTTTTATGCTCAGATCGATATGCCCCCTTTTTGGATTGACATCTAAGACCTTGCACACAACTTTCTGCCCTTTCTTCACGTGATCCCTTATGTCCTTAATCCATCCCGGAGCAACTTCGCTTATATGGACGAGTCCCTCTTTTTTGTCATATTCATCCAAACTCACGAATGCTCCGAAATCCATAACCCTCGTAACTGTTCCTATAACTATTTCACCTTTCGAAGGATATCCGGAGCGTTTTATAATCAGTCTCTCACTCATTGAACTAAGCTAAGCGGAAAGGGTATTTTAAGCTTTTCAACGGTAGGGGATTTTAGTTGATCATTTAATTTTTCTGCAGATGGTTCGGTAAGCTGAGTTTTTAAAAACCCTTCTGCCGTGAATCACTTTAAATAAAAAGAGAAAAATTAAAAATTAAGTTTACTGTCTTCTTCTAAGCAGGTAAGCCACTGCTAACAGCCCTGCGATTGCGAAGATTGCTTCGAATCCGGGCGTGGGCTTTGTCTTAGTTGTTGTTGCTGTTGTAGCCGCTGCTGTTGCGGTAGTCGTTGCGGTTGTTGTTACTGTTGTTGTGGTGGTTGTTGTTGGAACAGTTGTTGTTACCGTTTTCGTTACAGTTGTTGTTGGAACGGTAGTTGTTGTTACAGCTGCGGCTTTAACTATCTGAACTGTGAATGGCCCCGCTAAGACATCGTCATCCGCTCTATAGTTCTTAGCTAGTGGGTTAGCGGGGGATATGTCGTAGCAGGACTTTATGTAGTTCTCATCCTCTGAAGGCGTTGAGTATGTTCCGAGTGTATCCCTGACATAGACTGTGTATGTTCCATAGGTTAATCCGGCTGTTTCGAATTCTGCAATTGCAGTTCCGTTCTCATCTGTTGTAATTCTCTGGACATATGTCTTCATAGGTGCTTTAAGGACAACCCATATGTGATCATAGCCTCCTCCTCTGTTAGTATTAACTGTGATTTTCAGTGTCTCTCCTTTGACAACCTTTGAAGGAACGCTTACGTTAAGCGTTGGTGCAACGACTTTGAACGGTATCTCCTTTATTCCATTCTCTACAAGATCTCCGCTGTAATACAGTTTCAACTTGAGAGTATACATACCGACTGCTAAGCTGGTGTTATATGCTTGCTTATCTGTTAAGACACCTAGTGTGCTGTTGTAGTATGGCAGGACATCGAATTCAACCCAACCATTACTATCTGGCGTTTCGCCCTTAGCGACATCCACGCTTATTCCCTGCCCTTTGAGTGTGGCATCTAAGGTAACATTATCCATCGAGTCTGGTGATCCATCGATCTTGATCTTTACTGTAGCTTTCTGCCCTCTCACCATTGTGATCTCAGATGGCAGTAGTGTGTCGTTATACTTAACCTGAGTAACTTGGAGTGTTAACTGAACTTGAGCATCGCTTGCCTCGTTGATACAGCTTGTGTTTGCTGGAGCAAATACGTAAATTGTATACACGCCGGTGTCGGTAGTTATAACTTTGAATTGTTTACTGAATCTTCCGTTAGACACTGTTATGGCTTCTGTATTCGGTGGACAGAGGTTTATGTTAGTCTTCTTTTTCACATTCTCGAGGATGTTTGCTTCATCAGTGTAGATATACACTTTATCCGCTGTTGTATTGCCGTATATTGTTACTTTACCACCCGGCGTTACAACGTCCGGCTTTATGTAAGCCTCAAGCTTGTGTTTGGTAACTGTTATCGTTAGCGTTTCGTAAACATCCCAATCTGCTTTCTTAACGGTCGCTGGTGTGCCGCTCTTCAACCATACTGCGTAGATATTGTATGTCGTCATGCTTGCATCAGATCTGACTGTTATCTTTGGCGATACGAACGATCCGTCAGCGCTGACTTGGACTTCAAGATACTTTCCATTAGTTACACCGAGTGCATTACCATCCCATGATGCTGTGAACTCGTTTGCATTTTCAACGACAATATATACCGTTGATCCCTCTGGTAAGTTAGTCTTACCTTTAACCTTGAAATCTTCGCCTCTCGCGAATGTTGTTTTCGTCATCGTGAACTCGATCTTAGGTTTGACAACGCTGAAGTATACGTAGTCCTTACCGATTATTGTTTTGATGTTACCGCTATCGTTAAGGTTACTGCTGACATTGCTTAATACAACTGTATTCGTAACTGGGAGTGCTATTGCAAAGGCAGTCCAATCTTCACCGGTTTTGACTCCCGCAAGTTTCACGCTCTTTTCAAAGGTCTGATCGCTCAATATTAAGGCTCTTACGTATTTCACTAAGTAGCCGCTAACGGTCGTGCTCTTAACGTTGTCTGTGAAGCTCGTTATACTTGCAACGACTTTGCCGCCAAGTGTAACATTTCCAGACGTCGTAACCTTTAGATCGCTTGTCCCATATGTTGTTGTATTAACAAGCACGAGATATACGTAGTTATCACCATACGCATCCGCATCGTCGCCAGTCTTAACCAAATTAACGCTGCCACTAATTTTAATTGAATCTCCCGGGACTATTTCTGCCTTATTAGTGCTTAACGTTGTTATCGTAGGCTCTTGCAGTTCTATTGGGATTGTTTTACTCGATTCTCCAGCTTTAACTTTGATATCATACAATCCTGTTCCTGCGGCGATTGTCGTGTTATTGGCTAACCAGAATGTGTCTATTTCAATAGTCTTTGATACATGGTTGCTTGAACCGTTTATCCAACCCCATACACCCTGTCCGGTTGAAGTTGCATTGTAGCTCGGGTTCCATAGGTAGTTGCTCCACCTCTCGAAATACCAGTAAGCTGTATTCTTACCCCATACATCGATCTTGATTCTGATCTTATCTCCGATTGCGATCTTATTGCTTGGATTCTTTATTTCATAGTTTATTATCGGCATCTCGTATTCGCTTGGATCAACACTTAGATATATCGGCTTGAAGCCGAAAGTGCTTATGTTTTTATCTGAGCTTAAGACATAAACTGCCCCGCTTGTGCTGTTGGTGTATCTTACTTTAATAGTATACCATGCAGGTAGCATTGAGTAACTTTCGGTGTCTACTGAGACGATGTCTCCAACTTTCTTTCCACTGAATGTTGCAATTAAGTCTGAACCTCTGTAAATTAGGATATCTATCTTCCCATCTTTAACATTTGGATGCACAAAGTTTACTTCGATTTCAAATGTATCTCTGTAAGTTACGTTAACAAAACCGTTGGGTGACATGGCTGTATTATTGGTTACGTCCTTGAGTATTAGTGTTGCAATGTCCTTATTCGTTGCGTTGTTTTTGAAGGTCACTGTAACGTCTGCTGCACTCGCTGTCGCTACAAGCAATAGGAACACCAATAATGCCAATCCGACTTTCCAAATCTTACCCATATATCTCTACCTCCTTCTTTATTGAAACTCGATATATCTTATCGATTGGCGACGAAGCTGACTAACTCCGCCGCCACCCACTAATTTATAATTTTATCAATATTTAAATTTTGCTGTTTCTTCATCGTAGCATACTTCAAAAAGATTAGCTTATTTTAACCCTCTTGGATATTATTAGTTCCCTTTTCATCGATGTTTTGCCATCAGCTTCAACGCCGGTCTTATAAACATTTACCACATACTCTCCTCTCGGCAAATTCACTATTTTTGCAGTTATATTTGTGAAGCAGATGCATCTGCATGCAGTCCCGTTCCAGATCTCGAATATGTTTATCACATTGCCTAGGATCTCGTGTTTTATCCTGACTTTCCTGCAACACAGATGAGATAAGGCTCTTGAATACACGATCTCATCATTAACGACTCTTATCTCAGCTTTTCTTTCCTTGCCAAAAAACTTTGTTGAATTTCCAGTTACGCCACAACCTTGGACTTTTGAGATGAATGATATGCCTGACTGATTTGTGATAGCAAGTGATGAGACCAAGTAAGCAATGATAGCTATAGTCATTACACAGAGAAACAACATAACCATTTTCTTATTCATTAAATTACACAAAATCGGGATGATTTAAATGTTCCGATCTGAGCTATGCGGATATGGTAAGCTTCCCAACCTTACATAGAGTTTCCTTCTTCAACCTCCTGCGGGCTGGAAGCCTTGCTGTTCACGGCGGGGAGGAGGTCAGCATCACTTACCAGCAACTCTCTCAGTTTCTGGCAAATGTCCACAGGTAACTGCGCTACCCATAAGATAGCGGCAGCGAGATGCCATTTTGCTTGAAAAAATAGATCTAAAACCAGTTGTGATAAAAAGAAGAGCATACACAACATCTTCCTGCCCTTACAGTTAGCAGCGACAAAGAGTTATATTATTATACTTGCTTGATGTTAGAGGTTATATGCGATTATTCATCAAATTCGTAATAGCAATCCTCACTTTGATGATAGCAATCTCAGCTTACCCGATATTTGCATCTATCACAAATCCAAGCAGTATTACAAATATTATCTATAACCCTGATAAGGTTGTCTCCTCTTTCATGAAGGATGAGAGGATACAGATAGTTTACGAGACCGAAAATGGCAAGAAAGCTTTCGGATTCATTGTCAAAAACGGTGTTGTTACAGAAACAAAGATCGGCGAAATTAAAAACCCAACGATAATTATTTACTGCAATTCTGAGGAGGCGAAGAAGATAATGAATTCGAAAAACCAAATTCTCACATTGATAGACGAGATAGTAGGTGGTAGGATAATAGAGGTCAAAAAAAGCAGTCCCATGTTTTCTATAATGCTAAAAGTTTTGGAATTAATGAAATTTGCGAAGAATATTTTTCGGGGATAGCCTTTTAGCCAAAAATTCCGTAAAGGCTTTATTCCTAATAACTTTGCAGGGTTTATGAGATTGCTTATTGCGGCGTTAGCTTTCGCTCTCTTTATCGTCTGCCCAAGAATGGCTGGAATAACGAGTGTAATATCAAAGGCTGCGGAAATAGACTTGATAAAGCTTGCAGTTGTGGGAACACTTATTTCACTCCCTCTCGTTATTGCGATGGTTTACATTTTCAGCAAATACGGCTTAATCGCAGCCTTAGGCTTTGCAGTCCTTACCGATTTTCTTTCGGCTTTAGTGATAAGGGAGATCAGCTTCAAAGCTTGTATAGAGACCCTAATAATTGCTATCTTTGTCCTCATCGGTGTTAGAATTGCTTCGTTCATATCGAGCTTCATTTAGCAACATCGCAAATCCTAAGCTCCACTATTTTTTCACCATCATAAAACTTAGCTTTCCTCTTATCATCCAGAAAATCCCTTGTATCCGCTCCAAGCTTTTTTAAAGCCCAGACGGCGTAGATGACGAAGTTCGCATCTCCGATCTCCTCTATCTTCTCAGACAATTTATCAGACGGATTTGGGTAAGCGTCTCTAATTATCTCAGCCGTCTTGCCTATTCCGTAAGCAACGTATTTCCTCTCAACCTCCCAGTCATCGAGCAAAGAGACGAACTTGTTTTTAAACCCTTCAAATTGCATCGGATTATTCCTTCCGATTTCTGCAATTGCTAACGGCGCCCCTATGCAGTATGCACCGCTTTCATCACTTAGATGCCAGAATAGCCTAAGGATATATTCCCTCGCCTTCACGCCTTTGCATAAGTAGCCTAGGGCTTCTGCACCTCTGAATCTGTAAAATTCATCCGCATCGTAGAGGAAGCTGAAAGCTTGACTGATCTTAATCTCATCAAATTTCCTTAATCTCAGCTTTTCCCTGAGCATAGAGCTATTAGCAAAATTTAAGATAAAAATCTTTCACGCTATGATTATGAATTTGAAAAAATTTCTGGAAAAGAAGGTAGATAAGAGGCTTGAATCAAAGTTAAGGAGGGGGTTTGAGATAATAGGGGATATTGTGATAGTTGATATTCCCGACGAGATAATGCATCTTAAAGATGATATAATCAAATGGATTCTTACCAAGCATAAGCACGTTAAAACGATAATGAGGAAAACCGGAGAGGTTAGCGGAGAATTCAGGGTTGCAAAATACGAGATAATATATGGTTGCGAGACTGAAACTATTGCTAAAGAGTTCGGATGCAGGTTTAAAGTTGACCCGACGAAAGCTTATTACACATCGAAGCTATCAGGAGAGAGGGAAAGAATCGCAAGACTCGTATCTCCGAATGAGAGAGTTTTAGTAATGTTCGCGGGAGTTGGGCCGTATGCGATACTGATAGCAAAGCTTGCAAAGCCAAGAGAGGTCATCGGCATCGAGCTCAATCCTGAAGCTGTGAAATATTTCAGAGAGAACGTGAGGCTTAACAAACTTGAAGGGAAGGTTAAAGTAATAGAAGGAGATGTGAGAGATGTCGTTCCGAAGCTCGAAGGGGAATTCGATAGGATTGTCATGCCCGCCCCATACAACGCTGAAGATTTCATTGACATTGCTGTAAAAAAGATAAAGAAGGGAGGATACATACATTTCTACACCTTTGCAGGAGAGGGGGATGTTAAGAGAAAAGCCGATGAAATAAAGAAAAGATTTTCAGAATTCGGTTGCGAAATCGAAATTGTCTTCTGGAGAGAATGCGGTAACTTCGCACCTCGTGTTAACAGATACGTTTACGATATCAAAGTCTTATCCCGAAAGCTTTCGGGGAAATGACTAAATAATATAAAAATCTACGCTTATTCATGAAAATCGAAGGAAAGGTTAGTGAGCATGAAAGCGTAAACAAGATGTATGAGATCGTTTCCAAAGAGGTTACGAACATAGTCGATAGATATAATGCACAGGAGAAAGCGAGATGTCCCTTCTGCACCAAAGGTTTAAGCTGTCAACTCTGCAGCATGGGGCCCTGCAGAATTGGCAAAGACAAGCCATATGGCGCATGCGGAATCGATGCTGCGGGAATGGTTGTCAGAAACTTCGTCCACAAAAACATGCTCGGAACGGAAGCATACACGTATCATGCAATCGAAGCAGCAAAAACTCTCAAAGCAACTGCCGAAGGAAAGACTCCTTTTGAGATAAAAGAGCCTGAGAAGCTGAAATGGTTTGCCTCTCAACTCGGAATCGAAGGGGATGATATAAAAGAGCTTGCTATAAAAGTAGCTGACTTCGTCATCTCCGATCTAAGCTCCGTTGAGAAAAGTAAAATTGTGGAAGCTTTTGCACCTGAGAAGAGAAAGGAAGTTTGGAAAAAGCTGAATCTAATCCCCTCAGGTGTATTTCAGGAATTACTGATTACAGGCTCTTCAGCAATGACAAATGTCGATACTAACTACATAACTCTCGCATTAAAAAGTATGAGAATGGGTATTGCGACATGCTTAGGCGCACAGATAGCACTTGAGTTTATCCAAGACATCCTATTCGGAACGCCGATGCCCCATGAGAGCTACGCCGATTTTGGAATAGTTGATCCCGATTACGTTAACATAGCAGTCGATGGGCACGAACCCTTTGTCGGAATGGCTTTGATAAAGCTTGCTGAGAGCGAAGATGTTCAAAAGAAGGCTAAGGAGGCTGGAGCAAAGGGATTAAGGATTGTAGGCTTCATAGAAACTGGGCAGGAAATAATACAGAGGACAACAAGTCCTGTCTTCGTCGGAATAGTCGGAAACTGGATAGTTCAAGAGTTCGTTCTTGCGATGGGTGGAATCGATGTTTTTGCAGCGGATATGAACTGCGCTCTACCTTCGCTTCCGGAATATCAGAGATTCGGCGTCAAAATAATTCCCGTAAGTCAGCTCGTAAGGATGAGAGGAATAGATGAAGGACTCGACTATGAGCCGGAGAAAGTGGAGGAAATTGCATCGAAGCTGATAGATATTGCGATAGAGAACTTTAAGGAAAGAAAGAAGAATGTGAAGCCCGTTAGAATCGAGGATAAGAAAAAGATAATTGCTGGATTCTCGCCTGAGGCTATATTGAAAGCGTTAAACAACGATATAAATGCTCTCTTCGACGCATTAAAGAGCGGAAGCATAAAGGGTATAGCTGCATTGGTTAGCTGCACGACGCTCAAAAACGGCCCTCATGACACGAATTCGATCACAATTGCTAAGGAGCTGATAAAGAGGGATATATTGGTTCTTTCGATGGGTTGCGGGAATGCTGCAATGCAACAGGCAGGTTTGACAAGCTTAGATGCGATAGAGCTCGCAGGTGGTAAGCTTAAAGAGGTTTGCAAAGCTCTCAACATTCCGCCGGTGTTAAGCTTTGGAACATGCACAGACACGGGCAGAGCGGCGTATCTGCTTAAGGTTATAGCTGACGCTTTAAACGCTGACATCCCCGATTTGCCAGTCGTAGTTACGGCTCCGGAATACATGGAGCAGAAAGCAACTATCGATGCTGTTTTCGCAGTCGCTTACGGTTTAATGACGCACGTCTCACCAGTTCCACCGATAACTGGTAGCGAAGATGCTGTGAAGTTATACACGGAAGAGGTTGAGAAGCTGACTGGAGGGAAGGTTTTGGTTGAAGAAGACCCGATAAAAGCCGCTGAGATGCTCGAAAAGGTGATAATTGAGAAAAGAAAGAAGCTCGGAATCTAAGGCAGGAAACCGTAGATGCTGATTATATGCCTAAGTAAAGCTCTTTCAACTTTTTTTATTTCTCTAAGTGAAATTTCATTCGCAATAGGGCAGAAATTATCTACGGTCGCACATTTCTTCTCAACATCGTAAACTACCGGATAAAGCCTGCATCCTACGGGTCTGTGGTCGTATATCATGCACATTCCGTTCCTAAGGAAGAAGCACTTTCCATTAACGTTTCTCAAAATCCTTACGCCATCTTTTTCAACACTGAACTCATCTCTTTCATATCCGAGCTTTTCGATCCTTTTAATGTCGTGTCTGCTTAGTTGCATCTCCGTGTTCTCACAGCATTTCGAGCAACCTATTTCGACGCATCTCAGCTTTACCTCCATTCCAATCCCTTTAGGTAATCTTTCAAAGTCTTTCCGTTACGCCTCGCTATTTTGTCGAGGATTTTATACGCTCTGGTAGAATACTGTATAGCTTTCTTTTCCTGATAAGCTATGCTTTCGGGAATAAGCCTTTTCGCAACCTCCCTCAGAAAGAACTTCCTTATAACCTTCCCTCCCTCTCGGTATATCTTGAGATTCGTTGGAATCGCTAATGCAACCTCGATAATATCCCAATGTAAATAAGGTGCTATAAGTTTTATTTCGTTGAAGTAAGCAAGCTTAGTATCCCTAACAAGATTGTTCTCCCCTATGTTTCTTATATCTTCCTCAATCGCCTTTCTAAGACTCTCCCCTACAAGGTTCTCGTATCTCTTGTATCCCCCGAATAGCTCATCCGCACCCTGCCCGAAAATTATCTCAGAATAGCCTAAGCTCTTTGCAAATTTCATAGCTAAGTGTATGGGTATAGCTATGGAAACCTGCAGGGGATTCGTTGTTTCTATTGCGTAAACAACGTCTCTAACACAAGCCTGAACGTCCTTTTCTTTGAATTCAAAAATCTCAACATCTTTTCCAAGACTTTTTGCCGCCTCTTCTATCTTTTCTTTCTCTCTTTTGGATGCTGTAACGCTTACAAGCTGAACATCGTAAATTCCGGCGAGAAGCGAAGAATCAACACCACCCGAAAATCCTATGCATGCATTTCTAAGCTTTAAGCTCTCTAAAGCCCTTATTATGATCTCTTCAGCTTCCTTTAAATCCACATCTCTTCTGACGAAGACGTCATCAAAATCGTAGAAGTCTCTTCTTAGTATATCTCCATCGTATCCTATCTCGATTATCTCTCCCGGACTGACGCTTTCAGCATCGCCAACGTATTTCTTAAAACTGCTTATTCTTAAGTCTTTGTCATAATAAAGCGGCTTCGAGCCAAGAACGTCTCTGCATAAAACGACTCTATCAGATTTGAAAATTACAGCATAGAATAGCCCCTTCACAGCTTTTGGAAGGTCTCTTTTGTAGCTTAGCTCTTCAACACCTTCGAAGAAGGTCAAATCCGTTTGCTTAGATGGGTATCTAACATTAGCATCAATCCTCTTTCCGTTTACCTCTTTCGGTGTGATGATTATGGACACATGATTAATTCGGTCAAAACAATTTAAATAATTTTGTTTTAAGGATTAAGTATTTAACCTTCCGTCATAGCTCTGATTCAATGAGATACCTCATCTTCCATTCAGACGATCTGAAAAATATACTCGAAAAATTGAGAGAGGCTAAGCCAGTTTTCAGGAAATTCGCTTTCACAGAGATTTTAGCCGAATTCGATGATGGAATAGTCGGGAAATATAAGAATGCAATCTTCGTTTTAATAGAGAAAGATAGCGTTGATGTCGAACCCGTTTATACGCTTGAGGTTGAGATAGCGAAGCTTAAAGATGGAAAGGAATTTAAGCATGGAAAATACGTCTTTGAGAGCGGTAAGTTAATGATAGACTCACCTTTCACTCCTTCTCTTTTCTACGACATCCTGCCAGCTATAATTTCGGAGATTGCAGTATCTGAGATATTGGTTAAGGAATGCAAAACGAGAGCCGAACATCTCTTTAAAAAGGAAGCTGAGATAGTTGAGGAGATCACGTATATGTCTGAGGAGGCAAGAACATTCAGCTCCGAAAGGCTTGAAGAACTATCTTTTAAGGTTTCCGAGCTTAGAACGGCATTTTTCTCATCATACATGCGATTTAAAAGGGCTTTGGAAGAAGCGTTTGAATCGAGGAGTCATGCGAGGAAAATTTCTTCGAGCATCGATGGATTGCTTGAGGAAAAGCTTAGGGATATCGAGGAGGAATTAAACATTCTGAATTATTACGAATCGAGATTCGAGCAGATGCTTAACGGGATAAGAGATGCTTTGGATGTCGTCCATCTTAGGCTTGAAATGCTCAGAGGAAAAGAGAATCTCGAATTGCAGAAAAGAACGTCCGCTCTGCAAGCTGCAGCAGCTGTAATTGAGTTCGTCGCTGTCTATTATTACACGCTGAAAATATGGGAGAGCTTTTTGCCAGTTGAAAACATGCCTCCGCAGCTTTCTTTCTTCCTGCTTGCAATCTTCACAAGCGTCGTTGTCATCTATACAGATATTCTCGGAGAATTTTTAAGAACCAGAATGTTAAGCAGAAAGTTTCTCTTAGCGACAGCATCCCTTATCTTAATACTTGTTCTCATGGTTTTGCTACCTATTTTCTTTTCATGAATCTCACAGCCTTCAACCTATCGCTCAGAAGTCTTATATGCTCCTTCTCCTGAGCTATCAGGAAATCGAGAAGTTCAGCAGTCTCAGAGTCTGCATCTTCCTTCATCTTTGAATATTCTTCGATTGCCTCTTTTTCAAGCTCTATCGCCCTCTTCAATATCTCTTCAGGATTCATCTCTACGCCCTAACCCATTTCAGGATATATATCTTGCGACAAAAACATTTATATCCTCTCGCACTACGTTTTATGCCGATGATGAATGATGGGCGATCTGAAAGATGATGAGAGGGGAGAGCCTGAGGCAACTCTCTTCAAAACCTTGAATCTCATGTCTATCGCAGGAACAGCAATTCTTAGCTTTCTAATAGGTCTCATAGTTTTATTACTCTCGCACATAAACCTCATAAAAGCTCTGATAGCGTCAGCTATATTCTCATTCATTTTAACTTACGCAAGAATTTACCAGCTAAAGGTTAAAGGCCGAGATAAGCTTTCTTAATCTCATCAGATCGCTCAAGTTCTTAACCTTTTCTACCATAATTGATCCTCCCTCCTACCATTATATGTGCATAATAAACTATTGCTAAGTTTAAATGAGCGTTCTGTTCAACTAACGGGACACCTTCGACTACTCTTTGATTTCCAGAATTATATCGCCCATAGTTTCAACTTTCCTCCGCTTAGCGTTCCTGCTTTCTGATCCCTCCTTTCCTTAAGTCTCGGAAATAATCTGAAATCTATTTCAAGCTGTTCTTCAAAAATCTTTATTGAATAGAGACCCCATAAGCAGGTTATCTAAAACGCTCATGTTCAGGAACAGCTTTTTCCCCTTAGGAAACTTATGTTCTAACAAGCACGCAGATCGCTCTCATCAACGTTGTTTTTCTGTCACCATTCACTCTAAGTATCGCTGTAACATCCTTAACATCTCTCAGAACTTTAGCCTTGTCATTGTAAGCAAGCGGATTTTCTGTTTTCAGAATATCTCTTTCCGAAATACGCATGGATGACCCTCCATTCTCTAGATTATGACATCCCCAGAATTTAAGACCAAGATTCCCTCTGTAAACTGAGAAGCTCGCTTAATCTATGTTCGATGATTATATCCGTTACCCTATCGCATCTCTCTATCTTGCGAGATCGATACCGCTGTCAGGTTCATCAAGCGGCAAAGCTTTCAGATTGCTTTCAGATTGGTTGATAATACTCATACAACCGCATCGACTAAAAGCGAAATTGTGATATCCATAATTGAGTCGAGGTCTCTACCAGAAGGACAAGCTAAGAAAAAAACGCTACCATGCTAACCTTAAGGATTGATAAGCATATGGAAAGTCGTCTTCGGTGAAGAAAAGGTATTTTCGAAAGTGTCAGCGAAATTATTAAAAATATCCAAGAGATAGTCGTAGATATAATGACATTGGAACTCTACCAAAGATTGACGAAGTTGCATGAAAAAATTGGTGTTCCACTTGTAGATTCTAAAGTTCCTGAAAATTTCGAGGTTATCGAGGAGTATTGGATAATTCCGAATTTCGCTAAGGTTCAGATAAGAAGGAATATCGAGACTCTCGAAAGGCTTTACTTTTTAATCGAGCCGACATTGGCGAAAAATGAGTTCGAGTTGTTGAGTATAATATACGATGACCTAAGAAAAAGTTTGGTTGTTAAAGAAATTGTAGAGGATGTTGAGGCGAAAACATCTGCTATCCTCGAAACCTTAGAAGAGTTGTTAGATGAATACGGGCTTACGATAAATAACGAACTAATGATAAAAGTCCTTTATTACCTCTTCAGAGACTTCTTAGGCTTCGGCCCGATCGAAGGATTGCTTCACGATCCGAATCTCGAAGATATATCGTGTGATGGCTATAACATTCCTATCTACGTATTCCACAGGAAATACGGGGGATTAAAGACGAATATCGTTTTTAATAAAGATGAACTCGATTCCCTCGTTCTATTGCTTGGACAGAAGTCAGGCAAGCATATATCATACGCTATGCCACTTGTTGATGCTACATTGCCAGATGGAAGTAGATTACAGCTAACCTACAGCAGTGAGGTTACAACGAGAGGCAGCACATTCACGATAAGGAAATTCAGAGCCGAACCTTTCACACCCATAGATCTTATGAGCTTCGGAACATTCAATGCAGGATTATTGGCGTATAGCTGGATGCTGATAGAGAACAAAATGAACATAATGGTCATAGGCGAAACCGCAGCGGGAAAAACTACGACGCTGAATGCGTTAATGATGTTCATTCCACCTGAGGCGAAGGTTGTATCGATAGAGGATACGAGGGAAATTCAGCTTTATCATGAGAACTGGATTCCGGGCGTTACGAGAACGGGAATCGAAGGGCAGGAGATCGATATGTATGATCTTCTGAGGGCAACTTTGAGACAGAGACCGGATTACATAATCGTAGGGGAAGTTCGAGGCAGAGAGGCACAAACATTATTCCAAGCTATGGCAACCGGACACGCATCATACGCAACATTCCACTCCGGAGACCTCTTCCAGTTGGTTTACAGACTCGAAAACGATCCTCTTAATGTTCCAAGAGTTATGGTTCAATTCCTCGATGCCATATTCGTTCAATTCATGTGGGTTAGAAGAGGTGTAAGAAAAAGAAGGGTAAGAGAGGTTGCTGAGATAGTCGGTCTCGAACCGGAAACAAAGAATCTACTTCTGAACAAGATATTCAGATGGGACCCAGCAACGGATAGCTATCTTCAAGAATCCGACTCCAAGAAGCTTGAGAAGATCGCAACTTTGAGCGGAATCGATTTATCCGAGGTTATAGATGAGATTCAGAGGAGGAAGAGATTTCTCGAACTCATGTTTTCTAAGGGCATAAGGGATTATAGGGAGGTTACAAAGCACATCCATGCATACTACAGAAATCCAGAAAAAGCTTTCGAGGAACTCGGAGGGTTAGAATGAGGGAAACCCTAAGAATCTTTGTTCCAACGTCTTTAGTTAGGAGATTCACGCTTAAAGTTAAAGCTAAGCAGAAGAAATATCAGGAGATAGAGAGAGCTATTTTGCAAGCGAGAATGCCGATAACGGTTCAGAGATACATTGCATTGAGCAAATTCTACTCGTATCTATCTCTACTGATCGGCACGGCAATTGGCGTTATCCTTTTTTATCTAATCTCACCTTCATTTATCCTCTTCATCTCAAGTAAAACCCCGTTCTATCATCTCATCCTGAGCGGATACTACATCCTCTCGAAGGTATTTCCGTTATTCGGAATAGTAATCGGATTAATTTCGTATAAGCTCGTAAGCTACCTCATTTTATCCTATCCTTTCTTCATAGCAAACAGAAGGAAGAGCGAGATCGATCTTTATTTGCTCGATGCCGTAAACATGATGTATGGGATGGCTGTCGGCGGATTGCCAGCATATAACGTCGTTAAGACCATTGCGGAATCTAAGCACATATTCGGTGAGCTAAGCAAAGAATTCGGGATAGTAGTTGAGATGGTTGAAGTCTTCAGGGAAGACTTTTATGATGCTATGAGGTTCGTGAGAGATACCACGCCGAGCAAGAGGCTCGCATCATTCCTCGATAATATGATATACGTCCTGCAAGGCGGAGGTAAGCTGTCTGATTTTCTGAAAACAAAGTCAGAAGAGCTTACAGAAGAGAGAGAAGTTACATTCGGGTCTTTCATAGAGTTTATGGGGATAGTTGCAGAAATATATCTCTCGCTTTTCGTTTTGCTCCCACTCTTCCTATTTGTCGTTCTCGTAGTTATGAAATTAGTCGGGCAGGATGTTCTTTTGCTATTCAGGAACGTCATAATCTTAATTCTACCGATTTCTGCATATATGTTACTCTGGTTGATTAAATCATCGCTTCCATCAGCTAAAATAAAACTTGAAAAGATAGAAGAGAGGTATGCGATGCTCAAAGCGAATGTCAGCGATGAAGTGAGATTGACGTTCTCTTTTGACAAGTTTAAGAGGACTGTGAGAAAGTTCAGGCGAATAATTCTGTATCCGTTCGAAGAGAGTATTTACACAATTCAGATAAGATTTATACTGCCTCATCTCCTTCTTCTGTCAGCAGTTATATTCGTTGTAATTTATAACAGAGTTAGTTTTCAACTTGCGTTGCTAATACCTCTATCGGCACTTTTTCTTCCGATAATAGTGATTATCGAAGTTAAAGAGAGACTATTGAAAAAGACGGAGGAGAACATACCTGATGTTTTTGCCGAACTTGCTATGTTAAATGAAGCGGGATTAACGATATTTGAAGGATTAAAAATTCTATCAACAACTGAGATGGGCGTTTTAACGAGAGAGATCAACATCCTGAGAAGAGAGCTTGAATGGGGGATGCTAATTCCAAGAGCATTTACAAGGCTCGGAATGAGGATAAGAAGCGATCTCTTGTCCAAGATAATACCGATCGTCGTTAAGGCTCTTGAAGTCTCACCAACTGTGAAAGATGCTTTTAACGTTGTCGCAAGCTACGCAGAAACCGAAATCAGATTTAAAAAGAGATTAAGGAGCAGTATGTTTTTATACGTCGTGATTATCTACATGTCAATTGGCGTTTTCCTGTTCATAGCGTATCTTCTGATTAAGAACTTTCTATCAGCCTTCTCTGGCATAAACGTCTCAGGAAGCATGGGTTTCGGGACTTTAAATATAGAATTCGTGAAAGAACTTTTCTTCCAAATAACGTTCGTAGTTGCAGTAATCTCAGGCATAATCGCGGGAGTTATAGGAGAGGGAAAGGTTTCCCTCGGAATAAAGCATGCATACATATTCGCCGTCCTGACCTATATTCTGTTCTACTATATAATATGACTCCTCATTAATCATCAGAAATGTCTTATAAACTTAGATGCGTGTTTAGGTGTTCATGCTACCTGAACTACCTTATATGTGATATTGATTAAGAGACGGTCAAGCCAAGAGTTTAGGGTTGTGTTATATTATTTGTGGGATTTATTAAGTTTGGAAATTGGAAGGATTTAAGAGGGATGAGAAAAGATTGGGGATTAAGATATTAGCAGATTTATTATACTTTTTGGGCTTTCATTGAGGAGGCAAGTCTATTTATTTTTTTATTATTATATTTATGAGGAATTTCATACGAATCTGTCTGAAAATATTATCACAAACTTAAGTAGGAGACAAAAGAGTATGGGGGCTGTTATGAATGTAGAATGTCTAAAAATTGGGATTTCAATGTTTAGACATCAATTCCTTGTCTCGAAATTCATAAGAGTTGTTTTAAAAAATTGTCGATAAGAGAATTTGATATATCCTATGTCGCCTAAAATCCTTCGCTCTGTTACCTATTTATGGAGATAAATGATGTTACTCCCTAACACACTTCTGACTATGTCAGATATAAAAATTACTACAACATTATCTAAAGGATTTTTCTTGAGATCAAAGAATTGATATGCGGCCGCCGGGATTTGAACCCGGGCAACGGGCTCGGGAGGCCCGTGTCCTACCCCTAGACTACGACCGCTCAATTAACTATTAGCGATAGTTACATTAAAAATTTTTGGTCAACTTCATTTATTCCACTTCCTTCTGAGCCTTAGCCGTATGCGAGAATAAAAAAATTAAAAAATCAGAATAATTCGTTGAGATACACTAAGTGCTTTCCGAGTTTTCCTCCGTAGTTTCCGGCTGTTATCTTTACAACCCCCGGAATCTTTGTAGCCGCAAGAATCCCGACTTTCGTTGCCTCTTTTATCGCCTCAATCCCTATACCGTTGATAACTATCTCGTAAACAGCCTTTACGCCCTCCGGAATTTGCGTGTCTGGCACTTTATCCCTTATGCTCGGTGCAAATTTCTCGTTTGTTGATGCTTTCAGGAATTTGTATTTGTTCGCACCGACCTTAGAGCCTGAAGCGACTATTCCCCCAGGGAACGGTGTTATTACTCCTTCTACATCGGCTATAGCTTGAACTGCAGCTTTAGCTGCGGCAAGTCCGGATGGTTGAGTTTCAGCTAATATAAAGAAGTTCCCTCCAGCGATGCCGTTAGTGTAGCCTATGTCGTTTTCTATGATGAAATCGCCTTCCATCATTGGAACAGCCCAGCATTTTCTACCTCCTACTTCGATTTCCCTTTCATAACCATCTGCAAAGAACTTCAGCTTGAATCCCGTGTCGAATTTCTCTTCTGCATCCGGCAATCCGTTAAATACAGCCGTTGTGGGTGCTGTCAGAACACATTGTCCGAGTCTCGCGAGAAGCTGCTCTTCCAATCCCTTCTTGCTCATATGGCATATCTGGATGTAGTATCCGGGTCTGCCATCTGGTGTTTCGGATGGTAAAGCTTTCTTCTCGATTCCCGCTTCGGCCGGACACATTATGACTGATGTCCCAAAACCGGTAGCTTCATTTGCCGCCACATATGCCCAGTCATAGTCGTATGCGGTTATCAAAACCC
>CAZVXC010000004.1:0-3058 GCA_964631435.1 uncultured archaeon
GTGTCGTTATCAGTATCTGAGGCGGTCTTAGAGATTGCTTAGCCCTTTCGCCCTTTTCAGTGTCTCCATGCCTGACAGCGATACTGACGCTTAGCTCCTCAGCCAATTTCCTTATTCTCCTTAACAAATCTCTGTTCAAAGCTCTCAGAGGAGTTACGTAAATCAAAGCAACGCCCTGCAATTTGTTTTCATATATCTCCTCTATCGCCGGAATTAATGCAGCTTCGGTTTTACCGCTCCCCGTCGGTGCTATTATGAGACAATTTCTCTTCGACTTTATCTTCGAGTAAGCTTCTTTTTGAAGCTCGTTCAATTTTTCAATTCCGATTTTCCTTAGAGCTTTAATTATCTTCTCATTCATTCTTCCTTAAGAGGTAATACCACTCTCTCTTTTTATCAGCTTTCTTTAAATTTAGCACCTCAAAACAATTAGGAATCGCTGCCTCCTCACTTTTCGAAACGAACAGAACCTTTCCATCCCTCTTTAACTTTCCAACGAATCTCATAAGGGCTTTTAAAGCTATTTTCGGTTCTAATGTAAGATCGCAGAGTATGACATCGAACTCTGGTAGTTCATTAATATCAACTTTGAACGCATCCTCCATTATAATCCTCACATTCCCTTTCTCCTCAGCTATTCTCCTTAGCTCCTTCTCGAATTCGGAGCTTATCTCAATTCCTATAACGAGCTTAGCCTTTTCACATGTGTAAATGACGAAGCCTCCCGCACTGCTTCCGATATCAAGGACGACATCGCCCTCTTTTAACACACCCCATTCCTCATCGAGGTCTCTAAGCTTAAAGTATCCTTTCGGCTTCCCCTCTTCGAGAATTGTTATCTCTTCATCTCCCCTCAACTGATACGACGGCTTCACAACTCGCCCGTTAACTCTAACGATTCCCCTTTTTATCGCTTCCTTAGCTTTGCTCCTCGAATCGAAGTATCCGTTGATGTGAAGCCACTTATCAATCCTCATCCCAGAAAAGTTTTACTCTCTCTTCTCTAATTTTTATCTTCTCTTCATTCATCATCTTCCTACTCCACCTATCCCATTCTGCTGGAGCGTTCTTGCTTTCTCCTCCATGCTTGGTCATCCTCTCCCTCACTCTGATGAGGATCGGAGTATTTACTGCAACGCCAGAAACTATCGCCTGCCCCTTCGTCAATCCCGGAAGCTCATCAATCAAATCCTTTCCTATGCTCTCAACGCTCTTCTTTATATTCTCCTGATCGTATGGATTGACGATTCTCATAATTATCTGAGTCATGCATTGGCTTAGAATATCGCTGTCTATTTTCGAAGGTCTCTGGCTGATCAAGCACACACCGACTCCGAATTTCCTTCCCTCGCTTAGAATCGTTCTCAAAACCTTAAAACTCCTCGAATCTCTCGAAGCAAATCTGTGGGCTTCTTCTATTATCACAAATACCGGAAATTCAATTTTCTCACCCATGCACTCTTTTTCAGCATTCATCCTCGCCTTTAATATCCTCTTCATCAAAGCAGAAACGAGAATCTCCTGTTCGAGATCATCCATCTCTGTTAATTGCAGAATGCTTACCTGTCCCGGCTTAATCAGGCTTTTTAGCTCGATGTGTCTGTAATCATCTATCAACTCCATCTCCTTTAGATACCTGTTTATCCTCCAAAGGAGAGCTTTAGCTGTTATCTCCTCCCTTTCCTCAAGTTCTTCAATTTTTTCGATTAGATCGTCAATCGTGAAATGCTTGCTGCTTAAATCTTTGTAAATTTTGTTTAGCATAGCTTCCATCTTATCTGTAAGATTTGGAAGGATGTTTACCAATTCATCAAATTCAAGCTCGCTCAGCTTTAATTTTATATCGTTCCTCTCGAAAATTTTAACTTCCGGCCTATATCCGTCTTCTCTGAAAGCTTCCATTCCTTCTATCTCCTTTAACGTCCAGTATTCTCCGTGCGGATCGAAGACTATGACAGCGGCTTTGTTATACGGCTTTAACAGTTCTTCTATCATAACTCCCGCGAGGTAACTTTTGCCACTTCCCGTTGACGCGAGAATCGCAACATGCTCGCTTACGGCAAGAGCGGTATCTATTGCTATCGGAATGTTTTCCTCCCTGTTGAGTAGGTAGCCTATGTGCATGCTCCCAAATTCGCCTGCTTTCTTTTTCAACAAAGCTTCCTCTATAACCTCTTTCTCAGCGATGAAAACGGGCTGTCCAGTCTTCGGAGGGATTCTTGGATTTATGAATCCTAGCTTCTTATCAAAGAACCCCATTATCACGGCTCTTATTTCGTAGAGGTCGTATTCCCTATTGCTTATACCTATCGTTCTCAGTATCCTTTCCGGCATTACAGATGGATTTGAAAGGAAAAGATCGGGATATTGCCTGAGAGGAACTCTTTTAACAACTCTGCATATAACTTTCCTGCCGTTGTAAATGTAATAGACGAATTCCCCGTTCTTTAGCAATTCGTTATCCGGTGTTATGAACTTGAATTCGTATGGCATCTCTGCTGGCCCTTTAACAAGACCGACTGCTTTCATACATCCACCTCTTCCATCAATCTGAATTCTATCTCTGCGAAGATAATTTCGAGCAGGTCTCTATGTTCTGGGAAGAGATTGATAAGCTTTAGAATAACGGATTTCGAAAGCTCTATATCTCTTTTGATTAAGAAAGGGAGATAAGGAATATACAGCTCGTTATCTTTTATATGCAGTTCTCTTATCTCTTCATCGTCTAACAACTTAACCTCGCTCCCTATTCTCGGCAAACTCTTAGGATTCTCAAAATTAGAATTCATCAATGCATAGCATCTCGTTACAAACTTAGGCTCAGATAAATCGGGCATAAAAGATTTTATCGTTTCCAAATCCTGTTTGCTCAAATATTTCGTTATCTCCTCTTCTTCCTGATAAATGCTTGCAGAAATCCCTATTATGTTATCTGCCAAGATAAAGCTTCCGATCTCTATTTCACCATCGACCTCGAATTCTCTTAAAGAGTTAACCCTCAGCACTCTCATTCAATGAGAAATTGCTCTTAGGTTTTATATTACTAATTGTTGGTGAA
>CAZVXC010000004.1:3158-26517 GCA_964631435.1 uncultured archaeon
ACTAATTGTTGGTGAAAGTGTCTAAATCGATCTCTCCATCACTTCTCTCTGAGAACTCATGCATTATTCGGGGAATAATACTATTTGCAATTTCTAATGAGTCCGGTATAAGCTTAGAATAGCAGTAATCGACAGCATCTAACCCCTTTTCCAAAGGCATTACTGTTACACTGCTTAAAATTGCCGCATACAAGAATGTTTTTAGTTCATCCTTAGATGTTCCTATTTCTTTTAAAGCCTCAGCAATCTCATACGCTAATTTTTCAGCATGTGCTTTCATATCAATTTTTACACCGTTTTTCTTTCTGGCAACGATTATAAGAGTTCTATCCAGAACATTGTTCTTTTTTGCTACAAGCCGGGTAAGGAGTTCAGTTGTAACAGGCCATATCCTCGTTACGTAAAAACACTACCGTATAGAGCGCTTATTATAGATTTCCACGCACTTAATGTTTTATGAGTGAACCAGACGATAAGAATGCCATCGTCTTTCAAGGTATTGTAAGATTCTTTGAAAAACTCTAACATTTGCTTAGCATACCAGACCTCATTGAATCTGTTTCGTTCCTTATTATTTTTAGTCTTTCTAACAATTAATTCTCCTTCTCTCGGCACATCTTGAAATTCTGGACTCCAATCTATAAATCTCTTATTAGCAAAGATGTATTTATCATTTATCAGAGGTTTAAGTGAGAGTTTAAGTGAGAGTCTAAGTATTTGCCAGAAATATTCGCTCATATCGCTATAAATATGGGTGTCAAAATAAGGCGGATCAACGTTTATCAGATCGAATTTTTCATTTGTGTAAGCAGATAGTTTCCTTGCATCTCCGTGAATAACGCTGATTTTATCACCCATACCTTCTAACCTTCTGCATATCTCCTCTAACACTGGAATAATGCCGCCTTGAGTCTTTTTATTGCATTCTACCTCAAAAATCCACTTTATGTTTCTTCGGGGAACGATTGCTTCACAATATGCTTTCCCATAGGATACTTTCCTGTTTCTCGCGTATTGACCGATGGTATCCCTTATCGTGCCTTTTTTCCAAGTGGTTAGTATGGAATTGTAATCCACAACTCGACTTGCACCTAAGGCGAGGTAAAGCATAGATGCTTTCCCGACATGATCGGTAATATCGAGTGTTTCTATGCGTTCGTTGATATATCTTACAATTAAACCTATCGAAAGGAGTTGACGAGGGTTAAAGAGCTGATACCAGTATTCTATCCCATAGCTTCTTACCGGTTCGAAAACCTCGTTTTCTTCAGGAATTCTATTGACTGGCAAAAATTCTTGAAGTTCATTAAAGTGAGAGAATAGGTGTTTGCAGGAATCTAAGAATTCCCTGATATCTGAGCTATCAGCCACTTTTGTAGCCATCCTTATAGTCTGCCTCACTAACAATATGTGAACAATATGTGGGCTGATAAAATTTCTTCCCTCAGCTCACCTCTGATAAGATCATTCAAAGTTTTTATATGATTTCTCGTCCATATTTTGTAAGCATCCGTTTTCTTTATTTTGTATCTGCAGTAAGGGCATAGTATTATCCCTCTCTTAACATGCTGCAAATCTGTTTTAAATTTGGAAATATGGGGTGTGAATTCTTTTTCATCAACGTTGAAATAAAATCCGATGTAGTATTTTCTGGCGATTTCAGAATCGTGAATTAAAGGGATTAAACCGCCGCATTTTGGACAACAAACCCCTCTTGCGAATACGTATCCCTCGGTGTTATCAGAGTAAAAACGGCCAAGATTTTTTTCGACATATGTAATCAGCTTATTTGCTTCCTCTTTTACGTTCTGCAAGTTCCATACCGTATTTGGCGGGGAAATCAATTGTCGCTTTCAGGATGAGATACGCTACTGGACTGTAATCAACTGCTATCGTTTTAAATCCGAGCCTTAAACTTTCTAAAGGTATCGTTCCACCACCAGCCATAGGATCACAGACGATTATATCTTCTGACTTTCGACCCTCTTTTTGTAAAATATCCCGAATAACATCTTTTTTAGGATTCGTATAGAAGAGAAGAGGGGGATATTTATTTTTCAAATACGCATCTTTTTTGTCATTCCATCCTATGGCATCCATAAATGTGCTTTTTTCAACATCATCGGCGAGAATAGATGCGAGTGTTATTCCTCTGGCTGCCGAACAAGGTCTTCGTGCAAACCACGGATGAAGATTTCTTATTTTTGGATCATAAAAATCTCTTCCTATATTCCCGGGGATTCCAAGCTCTCTGGCATGTTTTATGTATGCCGGGGCGGACTTATACGCCATTTCGATTCCAGCATCTCTACTGATTTCCTTCACTGGGAACCATTGTTCGATAAGCCTTCCATTCATTTTTTATCCCTCTCTATTCGAAATTGAGCAAATTTTCTATCTATTTCATCTCTCAATTCATCTCCAGCTTCTTGAAATACGTCTAATAAGTCGTCATTTGCAACAAAATTCCAAAATTCCTCTTAGGCTTTACACTCGTTATATCGAAATAATTTTCCTCATCTCCGATTTTTACAAATAGATCGACCCTTGAATCTGGATCTTTCTTTGCTTGACCTCTCTTTATGCTCCTTCTTATAAGTTCGATTTCTTCTATCTTATTTACTTGTCTTGTGCCAGCTCTTAGCTCATAATGAATATTTTGAATTAATTTTTCTGTTTTGGGATCAATCTCTCCCAGCAAATCGTATTGTCTTTCAACATGAAATCCCGCACTTTTAGCAAGAATAACAGCGACTTGCTCCCATATTGATATTCCGAATGTTGTATTCATTGATTGGATGAATGAAAACATAGCATATCGATCCCTTCCAAGTAATCTGAAATGAAATGGCATATGGTTCGTTTCTGGCTTGTATTTTCGTAGTTTGGCTCTTACAATATTTATCAAGAGGTTACGTATCTCTTTGCGGGTTTCTTTTTTTAAGCTCATACATTATACCTCACAACTGGCAAGTATCAACTTTTTGCTCACAAAAAATATTAAAAAGCTTACGCCACAGCAACGAGATAACAAGCAAATCTATCAGCGGGATACCACAGAAATACCATTGAATATCTGCTTAGGCGTGTTTTCTGTATTTTTGTATGCTGTTACACTCATCAGTCTGCTTTCTCACATAAGCAACTTGACAACGAAAACGTTAAGTTTATCATGCCTAACATCTTTTATGTTCGTGCACGGATACATGCTTTTCCCGGATTACGTTGCCTTAGCTTTGCTCATCTGCAATGCCGCATTTCTGCTTGCTTTAACAGCTTTCGCAATAAAAGATGTTCTAATATCATCAATCCAGAATCTCAACTTCGATCTCTTTAAGCTCTCCTCTATAGATATAAGCTCTCACTCCGTCAATACCAATTATAACCCACACCATTCCCGAATCTCTTAGCCCGTTAATGTCGTATCTCGATGGCTTCGCAACTCCGAGAGGATGAGTATGAAAGACAGCAACGATGTCCATCCCTCTTTTTTCAGCATGAATCCATGCTTTGTAAAGCTCCTCAGCATCCATTTCGAAGAAGTTCGGATTCTTGGCTCTATTTTTAACCTCAACGATTTCTTTCACGAATAAGCTCTCATCTTTTTTCAAACCTATTAAAACGCCACATCTCTCGCTAACCTTTTGAAGCGAAGCCTCATCTCGCTCTTCCTGAATAGTAATGAATTCCTTTAGCTCTTTTGGAATGTATATCTTCATACTACCCCAAGCTTACTTGGGTTGTGGATGACAGTTAAGCACAAAGCTATCAATCTGTCGAAATGCGGCAAATCTTCATCACACTGGAAACAGCTTTCTTTTCCATTAACAAACAGTCTTAGCGTCTCTATTTCGATCTTATATGTTTTTCCGTCAGATTCAATCGTTATGTAACCATCTTTCGGCTTTGGCAGAAGATTCGAGTTTACAAGCTCCATAAACAATAGCTCGGCTTTTCCCTCAGGCAGAGAAAAGTATCTCGATAGAATCTCCTCTTCGCTAAGCCCGATTACCTTTAGCCATTCGTCTCCCTTTATCCTGTGATCCCTGAACAGTATATCGAGTTCTATGAGCTTGTCTGGACTAACGATTTTGTAGAGCGGAATAACTCTGTTGTATCCGTCCGCTTTGTGGACGCATATGTATGTCTCTTCGGTGGGCTTTCCGGGAATGTTTATGCATCTGATTTCCATTATCCTCCACTGATTTTCGGTATCAAGAGTATCTTGTCAGTCTCTTTGACCTCCCCGATATTTTTGACCGATATCCTCTCCCCTGTTTCGCTGACAGCAATGCCGCCGCTCTTTAAGTGCCTGAGAATCTCTTCTATGGCTAAAGATAGCGGGATTTCGGCTTCCGTATGCCCCCCGCTTCCGAGCTTTTTCAGCTTAACCATATCATTGTTTATGATTAACAATTATAAAAGATTTATGCTCGCTAATACTCCCTCTCTTTCCTGAATTCTGCCTTTCTTTTCTCTATAAAAGCCTTGAATCCCTCTTTTGCATCTTCACTCACAAGAGAAAGAGCAAAAAGCTCTCTTTCGTAAGCTATACCTTCTTTCAGGCTCATCTTAAAGCCTTTGTTAACAGCCTGCTTTGCAAGAGCAACTGCGTAAGGTGATTTGCTCTTTATCACCTCAGCAATCTTCTTTGCCTCATCCATCAGTTTCTCGTGCTCAACGACCTTATTAACAAGTCCAAGCTTTAAAGCCTCTTCGGCTGAGATACGATCGCCTGTTAAGCAGAGTTCCATAGCCTTTTTCCATCCGACAATTCTCGAAAGCCTCTGAGTCCCGCCCGCCCCGGGGATTATGCCGAGATTTATCTCTGGCTGTCCGAAGCTTGCCTTCTCACTTGCAATTATTATATCGCACGCCATAGCAATCTCACAACCACCGCCGACAGCGTAGCCATTGACAGCAGCGATAACCGGAACTTCAAGCTCTTCGAGTTCTTCAAGAACCTTTCCAAGCTCAGCTATAACATCCCTCGCTTTGAAAACGCTCGATTCCGAGAACATCTTTATATCTGCTCCGGCGCAGAAAGCTTTCCCTTCACCGCTCAGAATTATGACTCTGACGCTCTTATTTCCCTTCGCATACTCTATAACATCCTTAAGTCCCTTAACGACTTCCTCATTTATCGCATTAAGAGCTTCTGGACGATTAAATTTAACAAAAAGAATTCCATCTTTTTCTTCATATTCAACTGCAGCCATACTCACACCCGATAACTTTTTGGCATACCTAAGATGTGTTCCGCTATGAAATTCAGAGCCATCTGTTGCGTTACGGGAGCTAATCTTATCAGATTTATCTCTCTCCACCATCTTTCAACATCGTATTCCTTAGCGTATCCGTATCCGCCGAAGACTTGCATAGCCCAATAGACAGCTTTTATACCCGCTTCTACAGCAACAGCCTTAGCCATGTTTGCGTAACTGCCGACTTCTCTGTAATTGGCACCTCTATCGAACAGAGTTGATGCTTTGAAGTTCATGAGTTTCGCACATTCAAGCGTTGCATAGCTTTCAGCCAACGGGAACTGCAAACCCTGATAGCTCCCGATTGGATCGGCAAATACAACTCTCTGCTTCGAATATTCTACAGCTTTACTTATCGCAAGCCTGCTTATCCCTATTGCCGCTGTTGTAAAGCTCATTCTTTCAGGATTTAGCGTGTCAAGCAATATATACCATCCCTCATCTAAGGGCGGGATTAACGCATCTTCGGGCAGCCTAAGGTTATTAAAGCTAACCTCGCAGGATTTCGAGTAATTTATCCCGTGCTTAGGAATTGGGTTGATTTTTACGGCTCTATTTGGCAAATCAGCAAGGAACAAGCTTATTCCGTGTGTTCTTTTCTTAGCCTCCTCTCTCGGTGTTGTTCTTGCGATTATGAGCATTCCCTTTGCTCTGTCTGCTCCGCTGATGAAAATTTTGTTTCCGTTTATAACCCACTCGTCGTTTTCTTTCTTTGCGAAAGTTCTTATTGCGAGCGTATTTGTTCCAGCATCAGGCTCTGTTAAAGCCATGCAGAATTCCATCTTCCCTTTCGCAATCTTAGGCAGGTATTTCTCTTTCTGCTCTTCAGTTCCGTGCCTGACGATCGTCAACGCACCGAAAACTTCTGTCAAAACGGGATACCAAACTCCAGCCATTCCGGCGCCGTTGGCACAAAGCTCTTCCATCGCTATCAGCAGTTCTGTCATACCGTATCCTGAACCGTCGTATTCCTCTGGGATGACTATGCCTAAGATGCCGGCATCGGCTATCGCTTTGAAAAACTCCTCAGCAAACTCTCCCTTCTCCTCTTTTTCTCTCCAGTATTCAGGTGGGAAATCCTTTGCTACATCCTTTGCAGCATCCGCTATCATTCTCTGCTCTTCATTGAATTCGAAATTCATCATCTCACCAAAAAAATATTAAGATTCTAACGCCTCTTTCCACCTTCTCTCTACATCCTCCTTTGTTATTCCGAATCTCTTTTCGAGGAAGGCATACGTTCTTTCCAAGTTCTTTTCGAGATCCTCTATTATCTTCGGGTCTTTATGCAGGCATGACCACTCAGGCGGTTTCTGTCCGGGAACGGGGACGGCGTATATATCCATAAGCTCCCCCTTCCTCTCCTTTCTGAATTTTATCTCTACTTCCTGCCCGATCCAAACCTCTGTAGGTGGTGCAACTATTTGAATCGGAAGAGCTGTATGCGCTCCTTCAATCTGGACGTAGCCTAAGATGAACGGGAGATGCTCTAAGAACGCATCGGCTGAGAACAGCATGACTGAGAATGTGTGAACTTTTCCTCTCAACGGAAGTTCGACCCATTCAGTCGGTTGTGCTCTGCAATCGGGATTCCAGCAATGCGCTCTCGGCGGGCAATAGACTGTCCCGCATTTCGGACACTTTGTCCCGTATAGCTTTCCTTCGATTAACCCTTTGAAGAATTTGGAAACCTTACCGAGACTGTGATGATACAGAACGCCATGAGGGCGGTATATTATCATGAACTCGTCTTCTTCCTCTTCACCGACTTTCGTGTTGCCGGCAGGACCTCTTATTATCTGGTATCCCTTTACAGTCCAGTTTCCTTTCCTCGCATATTCCTCCCACTCTTTGAGGACTTCTGAAACCTTATCCTCGACAATCTTAACCTTCTTCTCGCTCATCATATCACCTCGAATAGATAATCACTCCACCTTGACATCCTGTTCCGCCGTGTCCGGTGATCAAAGCTCTTTCTGCTCCTGAAACTTGTAGCTTCGGATCTCCGAACTTCTTCGGTATCATTTCGCTAAGTTCCCAGTATAGGAATAGGCTTTGGAGAAGGCTCGTTGCTCCGACAGGATGAGCAAAAGCTGTCAGGCCACCGCTGAGCTGACAGGGAAGCTCACCGTCCCTCATAACTATCCCCTCTCTTATCATAGTCTTGCCCTCACCTCTCGGACACCACATCAAATCCTCGTATAGGCAGAGTTCTACACCATCGTAAGGTGCGAAGAGTTCTGCAAGATCAAGCTCCCTAACAGGATTTGATATTCCAGCTTTGTTGTAAGCCTGTTTTGCGGCTTCTCTTGCGAAGCCAAAGTTAGCCATCTCCGGATAAGGAGTTATCGGCTTTTCAACAAAATCCGGATACACCGCCTCTGCATCGGGATAGACACCTTTATAAGCCCAGTTAACGAGTCTATCTCCGGGTCTCATCGAATCTGTTCCGAGTCCAACGCCTTCTATCCACATAGGCGAGTCAGTATATTTCCTCGCAACCTTTTCAGATGCCATTAGCAGAACCGCAGCACCTTCACTTATCAAAGCACAGTTCCACCTTCTGTAAGGCCAAGCGATTATTCTGTCTTCAAAGTAGTCATCGAGAGATACGTAACTAGTCCCATGCTCGGACCTCCACTGAGAATAGGGATTGTGGACGGCATTATTCCTGTTTCTTACCGCAAGCTGGCCTAAGTCCTCTATGGTCTCACCATACAGCTGCATGTGCCTCGCTTCTAAAGCAGCATAATATCCGTTGTAATAACCTCCGACTGTGAAGTCCCAGTCTGTGTCTGAAGCTGCTGCGATGAATTCGTTTGTCGTTGCGGTATCGACCTCTGACATCCATTCCCATCCTGCAACGAGAATTAGATCAAATTCTCCAGATTTTATCAAGAAGTATGCATTTATTATCGCATCAAGTGGCGTGCTTCCACCGGCTTCAACTCTGTAACCGGGCTTTCTATGCTGTCCTATGTAATCCTGTATTATCCATGCCATACAAAGCTGTTGGTTTAGATGATCGCTGAAATACGTTGATTGAACAAACTCTATGTCTCTCGGATCAAGCTCCGGGGTGTCCTCAAGCAGCATTCTGTAAGCTTCCGCAACACCTTCCTCAGCAACCTCGTATCTAACTCTGTCCGGCCTGAAAAGACCTCCACCCACAATCGCAACCCTTGTCATCACATCACCTTGCTTGCAGTTAACGTTAAAAATACTTAAACGTTTTTAAATAATAAATTATCAAAAACTTTTTAAATTATCATTTCCGTAATTGTCAAGAAAAATAATAAAGAATTCGGAGGGGATAGTTTGAGTTCTGACTATATGGATTTTATTAAAAAACTGCTCAGAGCTGAGGACATCTTTGATAAGCCAGAGCCGCTTAAGGGAGTTAGAATACTTGATGTTACAGCTGTCGTCCTTGCGCCATCAGCAGTGGACTACTTAGCCGAGTTTGGGGCTGAGGTGATAAAATTTGAACCGCAGAGAGGAGACATGATGAGAGCAGTAACTCCCTTCGCTTATCTATGGAAAAACCTGTCTCCGGGATTGCAGGAGCAGCAGCACAACAGATACTGGGTTGGAATGCACATGGGTCATCCGAAGGCAAGAGAATTATTTTACGAATTCGTTAAGAAGAGCGATGTCGTAATTGATAACCTTACGCCCGGAAGGATGGCCGAGTGGGGATTGAGCTATGATAAGCTTAGAGAGGTGAATCCGAAGATAATACAGTTGCACGTCTCAGGTTTTGGAAGCTGGGGGCCTTACACGGGAAGAACATCTTACGATGCGATCGCACAGAGTGAAAGCGGTTTCGCTTACATAACGGGCTTCGAAGACAGGGGGCCTTTGAAATCCGGAGTTTGGATAGCTGACTGGACAACAGGCCTGATGTGTGCCATCGCAATTCTCGCAGCGTTGAATTACAGAGAAAGAACTGGAGAGGGGCAGTTCATTGACATATCTCAGGTTGAGACGATGATAAGAGTTCTGGACTGGACGTGGCTTTACATATACAAGACCGGCAAGAACAGAGAGAGAGCTGGTAACAGAGACCTTGCAATATGTCCATCTGATCTCTTCGAATGCTTAGATGGATGGGTTGCCATAGCCGCATTCACAGAGGAGGAATTCTACGGATTGTGCAAGGCTATGAACAGAATGGATCTCTATGAGAAATTTGCCGATCCGCTTGAGAGGCTTAAAGATGAGAATGCGAGATATATTCTTGGCGAAATTGCGAAATGGGCTAAGGAGATGCATGTTGGTAAAATAGAGGAGCTTGGCAACGAATACGGCTTTGCAGCATCAAGAGTTCTGGATGTCAGAGATATTTATTACAGCAAGCATTTCAGAGAGAGAGGAGCTGTCCAAGAGTATTACGATCCGCTGTATGGCTATATGGTCGATCCATGCTATCCGCCGAGAATGGAGAAGACGCCGAGCAGAATAAAATGGGCTGCAAGACCTCTCGGCTTTGATAACGAATACGTCTTTAGAAAATTCTTGGGGTTAAGCTTGGATGAAATAAAGAAACTCGAAGAGGAGGGGGTTATATTCAAGTGGAATCCAGATGTTCCCTCTCAATGCCCACCGCCAGATTGGGATGGTAAGAAGGGTTTGAAGCTTCTCTGAGGTGAGATCATGGATGAGGAGAAAATCGTTGGAATGGCTTTAAATAAGGAGTATGCGAAAAATATGTATGAATTGACGAAGCCCGAGGATGTTCAGGGAAAGAGAGAAGCTTTGGATGGTTTGGTTGTCTTAGATTTGAGCTACGGAAACTACGCGGGATTATTTGCATCATCAATTCTGGCTGAGCTTGGAGCTGAGGTCATAAGGATCGAACCGCCTGAAGGGGACATAGCGAGAAAGATGACACCATACGGCATTATGATTAAAGATGCGGGCTTGGCGTATCTAACGGAAGGAAGGAACAAATATCACATAACTCTTAACATAGAAACCGAAGAGGGAGCTGAAATCTTAAAGAAGCTCGTAAAGAAAGCTGATGTTCTGATAGAGACTTTCAAGCCCGGATATATGGATTCTTTCGGAATAGGATACAGACAGCTTAGAGATTTGAATCCGAAGCTAATTTACTGTGCGATATACACGTATGGTCAATTCGGAGAGGATGCTGAGGACTTCGGAAATCAACCGGATTACGATATAATAGATCAGGCGAGAGGTCTTATAATGTCTGTAACAGGAGAACCGGAGCTTGATCCCGATATCCCCAAGGAATACAAGAGACCTATGAAGCACGGAAACTGGCACGGATGGTATATAGGCGGGGCTTGGGCGGCTTTCGGAATTTTAACGGCACTATTTTACAGATACAAAACGGGAGAGGGACAATTTATAGACTGTTCACCACCAGAGGGCTTGTTGGCCATAGCGAATTATCTGATAACGTATTTCCACATGTCCGGGAATCAGATGGTAAGAGCAGGAAACTTCGATTACGCAGTCTTCCCATACACTTACTGTAAATGCAAAGATGGATACGCTTTCATGTCCGGATTCACAGACTGGAACTGGGCTGCGTTATGTGAGATAATGAACAGACCCGACCTTCAAAAGCAATTCCCGACAACTAAGGAAAGACTCATCCCTGAGAATCAGCCGATAATACAGAAGGAGATAGAGAAATTTACGACGCAATACACTTTCGAAGAGCTTCTTAACATAATAACAGAATACTCAAGAAGACCCGACAAAAAGGGAACTGTCGTTACAGGGAAGCTTAACGCTCCGAAAGATGTGCTTGAGATCGAGCATTTCAAAGTGAAAAAGATGTTCGTCGAGCTTGACGATCCTCATTACGGAAAGCTGTTGATTCCCAATTCTCTATTCAGATTCATGTCAGCAAGTCCTGGGAGAGTTAAATGGGCTTGCAGACCGATAGGTGCTGATAACGAATACATATACGGCAAGTATCTCGGCATAGGTGGTAGGAAGCTTGAAGAGCTTAAGGAAAAGAATATAATCTGATTCTTTTTTTATTTTCTCGGATGGTGAAAGACATGGACATAGCGGGAGAGGACATTATAAAGATTTTGGAGAGAGGAAAGGGAAAGATACATTTCGTCCATCCGGACGATTTTAGGGAATATATAGAGCGTAAGAAAAATAGAGGGCTGGTAGATAAGGTTATGGATGAAAAAGAGGCTATTAAGAAGTTCGTAAAAGATGGGGATTATCTATGCTACAATTTCTCTTCGATGACGAGGGGACCGCAGAGTCTTATAAGAGAGCTAATCAGGCAGAGAAAAAAGCATCTGTGGTCATGTGCATTGTTCACACTACTGGAATCGAGCTTACTTGTCGGCGGTGGTTGCGTTGATAGAATTGACATCGGATTCTTAGGCTTCGGGCCGTATATAGCAAAGAAAGCGCAAGAAGGAGCGGTTGAGCTTATAGACTGGTCTAACGGTAGTATAACATACAGACTCGTCGCCGGAGCAAGAGGGATTCCGTTCATGCCTACGAGAGATTTGCTTGGGACAGACACGCTTAAGCACTCTGGAGCGATCGTTATCGAAGACCCATTCAGCAAAACACCGATTGCAATAGTTCCAGCTCTTCATCCAGATGTCGCATTGATACACGTTCAGGAAGCGGATATATACGGAAATGCGATAGTATATGGGCCAACTGTTACAACGCTTGAAATGGCTATGGCATCTAAGAAAGTCATAATCTCAGCAGAGAGAATCAGGAAGAATATAGAGATCAGGCAGAGACCTTCGATGACAACGATCCCGTATTACTGCGTAGATGCTGTTGTTCACGCACCATTTGGCGCATACCCCGGAGGAACTCAGGGCTATTATGCGTTGGACTCCGAGCATTATCTGAAGATTGCATCGATATCGAGCGATGAGGAGATGCAGAATTATTTAGAGGAATATGTTTACAGCGTAGAAAATCACGAAGAATTTTTGCAGAAGAGAGTTGGATTTGATAGGTTAAAGCAGCTAATTAGAGTTGATGAGATATTAGAGGGTTACAGGTGATATAATGGAGATTGAGTTTAATGAGACTGAATTTATGATCTGCACAGCGGCAAGACTAATCGAGGACAACAAAACCTTCTTCATCGGATGGGGTGTTCCTCAGGTTGTTGCTATACTTGCGGAAAGGCTTTACGCTCCAAACCTCGTTCAAGTCTTTGAGTTCGGCGTCGTTGGGCCGAAGAGCTTGACGCCATTTCTGAGAGGAACTATGGGCGGGCCGTCAAACACATACAGAGCATTGCAGTGGTGTTCGATGGATCTTGCATTCTCATACGCTCAAGCCGGATTCATAGATTACGGCATGCTCGGAGCTGCGCAGATAGACAAATACGGGAACATAAACTCGACGATGATAGGCGATGATTACAGAAGACCTAAGGTCAGATTTCCGGGAAGTGGCGGGGGAAATGAGGTTGCGAGCTACTGCTGGAAAACGATTATAGTTTTACTGCATGAGAAAAGGAGGTTCGTGAACAAGGTGGATTTCATAACTTCACCCGGACATATTATGAACGGGAGAACGAGGGAAGAAGTTGGCTTACCGAGAAATACAGGGCCATACAGGGTTGTAACATCAAAGGGAATGTTCGACTTCGATGAGGAAACGAAGGTGATGAGACTTGTAGGCGTTATGAAGGGTTTAAGCATCGAAGACGTTATCAGCGATATGGAATTTAAGCCTTTAGTGGCTGATGAAGTCGTTGAAATAGAGCCTCCGACTAAAGAGGAGCTAAGACTACTTAGAGAGGACATAGACCCATATAAGCTCGTCATCGGTAGAGGGAAAGTTTACAAAGCTGAAGCTCCGAGTGCTGAAGATGCTTTGGAATCAGTTAAAATCTTAAGATAATTTTTATGAGACTCATCTACGATCCCAATCTATGTTTGAACTGCGAAACGTTCGATTGCTTTACAAAATGCCCTTACTTAAATTACGATCTCGATAGAGCTAAGGCAGAGAGATTAAAAATTGTAAGGGGCGAATACAGCGATGCTTTGAGAGAGTGCATGACATGCTATGCATGCGAGGAATTCTGTCCTTACAACAATCACCCGTTCTATCAGATAGCAGAATTGCAAGAAGCTTACGGGGTAAGATTTATCGATGAAGATAGGCTTAACGAGCTTATAGAGAGATATAAGCCGATCGGCGAGTTCAAACCGAAGAGGGTTGGAGAAAGGGTTATACATATCTGTTTATTCCCGGAATTCAAAGAACTGATAAAGGGTAAGATTTTCGAGGGCATCGATGTAGTTAGAGGAAGGCATCTATTCTGCAACCTCATCTATCTGCATTTCGGTGCGATCTCGGTTATAAAAGAGAGGGCTGGCAAAGTGATAGATAATATGTCAAAACTTCGTGCTAATGAAATCATACTTTTCCATGATGAATGCTACGGATTCTATAACTCATTCGCCAAAGCTTACGGCTTCAAAATACCCTTCAAGCCTATCCATCTCTTCGAATTCCTTTATAGAAGATTGAAAGAGCTTGAAGATGAGATTAAAAAGCTCAACATAAAAGCAGCTTATCAGAGACCTTGTAGCAACAGACTGTGTCCTGAAACTGATAAAATCCTCGATAATATCTTGGATTTGATAGGTGTTGAGAGGGTTGAGAGGGAATACGATAGAGAAAATGCGATATGTTGCGGAGCAGCCTTTGAATTCGCTGGCAGAAAAGATATTGCGGAGGAGTTGCAGAGAAGAAATTTGGGGGATATAATTGAATCTAAGGCTACTCACGTCATATTCAACTGCCCTATGTGCTATCTAACTTTATCTGAGAAAGTTTGCGGTGCCGGAATAATGCCTGTTATGCTCAGCGAGCTATGTAGAATGGCAATAGGCGAAATTAAAAAATAGATTATTTTGTGTAATCGTAGAAACCTTTCCCAGTCTTTCTTCCAAGTAACCCAGCCCTAACCATCTGCTTCAGTAGCGGACATGGCTTGTATTTGTCTCCAAGTTCCCTGTGAAGTGTTTCGATTGCCGCAAGACAGATGTCGAGTCCGATTAGATCTGCGAGTTCCAAAGGCCCCATTGGAACGTTCGTAAACAATCTCATTCCCCTGTCTATTTCCTCTTTCGTTGCGATGCCTTCATACAAAACCCATATTCCTTCATTAATCCACGGCATCAGAATCCTGTTGCTGATGAATCCGGGAGAATCTTTACAAACCACAGGCTCTTTTCCGAGCTTCTTAGTGAATTCGACAGCAAAGCTTAGCGTTTCTTCACTCGTCAACAAACCCCTTACTATCTCGACGCCTTTCATAAGGGGAACTGGATTCATGAAGTGAATTCCTACGAAGTTCTCAGGCTTTCTCGTAACGCTCGCCATCTCGGTTACGCTTAGAGTTGACGTATTCGTCGCAAAGATCGCATCTTCCCTCTTAACAATATCGTTCAACTGCTTAAACGTCTCCTTTTTTGCATCCATATCCTCAATTATCGCCTCTATGACAACATCAGCATTCTTAAGGTCTTCAAGCTTTGTAGTCGTCTTTATCCTCCCTATTATCGTTTCAACATCCTCGCTTAGCTTACCTTTCGATGCGAATTTCTCAAGGCTTTTCCTTATATTTCCCATACCTCTCTCAATGAATCTATCCTCGATATCCCTCAGTATCACTTCGTATCCAGCCATTGCACAAACTTGCGCTATCCCACTACCCATCGTTCCCGCTCCGAGAACACCAACAATCTTAACATCCTCAACCTTCATATTACCACCTCAAACCCTAATTTTCCCGGCAATTCTTCTCGATATAACAATCCTCTGAGCCTCGCTCGTTCCTTCATATATCGTCCCGACTCTTGCATCTCTGTAATACCTTTCGATATCGTATTCCTTGCTGAAGCCGTAACCGCCGAAAATTTGAACTGCCTCGTAAGTAACTTTTATAGCCGCCTCTGTCGCAAACAGCTTCGCTGCAGAGCTTAACGCGGGATCGGGCTTTCCTTGATCCACGAGCCAAGCTGCTTTGAATATGAGCAATTTCGCAGCCTCAATATCTTTGAACATATCAGCAAGCTTGAAAGCTATTGCCTGATGCTCGATCAAAGGCTTTCCGAAGGCTTTTCTCTCCTTAGCGTAATCTAATGCTCTTTCGTAAGCTCCAATTGCCATGCCGAGATGCAAGGCACCTATCTTTATTCTGCTTTCATTGAAAAATGCCATGAGCTGATAAAAGCCTCTATTTTCTTCACCAACGAGATTCTCCTCAGGAACTCTAACGTTTTTCAGAACGACCTCGCACGTATCATGACAGTTCAATCCCATCTTTTCTATTTTCCTCGCCGAATATCCGTCTCTATCCTGTTCGACTATGAAAGCTGATATTCCCCTATGAGGTGGCGACACCTGAGCTGTCTTCGCAAGGACAACAGTATATATCCCTACGCTTCCATTCGTTATGAATTGCTTATTGCCGTTTATAACCCATTCATTCCCTTCTTTGACTGCTCTCGCTCTCATTGCGGCAACATCTGTTCCACAGTCCGGCTCGGTTATTGCTATCGCCGAAGGGCCATCACCTTTCGGAACTCTCGCCATAAAATTTTCTTTCTGCTCTTCAGTTCCGAAACGCAATAGCATCGGGACACCTAAGGTTGCGAGGTCTATAGCTGATCCTATTCCGCTATCCGCTCTTGTGAACTCCATGCTTATTATAGCCTCAGCAACACAATCCATTCCCGCACCGTTGTATTCCTCCGGAATGCTTGCTCCGATGTATCCGAGCTTCGCAGCTTTTTTGTATATTTTCATGGGATACTCTTTCTTCTCATCAAATTCCTTGCCGTAAGGCATTATTTCCTTCTCAGCGAACTCCCTTACGGCTTCCTGTAGCATCTTGTGCTCTTCGTCGAATGAAAAATCCATAATCACCCCTCTTCAAGCTTGAACATCGGGATGACCCTCTTTTCTTTGTTAGGATAGAAAGGTTCTGTCTGAGCTTCTTTTCCAAAAACGCTAACTCTCTTCCCAATCAAATCCTGACCGATTTTGTCAGCTTCCTCAGCATCCATATCTATCCTGCCAACTATCCAAGGCCCCTCATCAAGCTCAACCATCGCAACGACGTAAGGTGCTTCCTTCTCATAGCCTGCAGGGGCGACATAAGTTGTTGTGAAAGTGGCGATCTTCCCTTTTCCGCTTAGCTCAACTGTTTCAAGATTCCTGCTTCCGCAGTTATCGCACGTTGCTTTCGGAGGGCAGGTGTAGCTGTTACAATCTAAGCATTTCTGTCCTATCAGCTTTCCTTCAAGCAGAGAATTGAAGAAATCGACAAATTTCATCATATCACCTCCTGTGAACGCTCAATATTATATTAACGAGTGTTCCGAAATCTCCGCCGAGTGTGTCTGTCATTCCTGTTTCAGCATCCTTAACTGGGTTATACTTGTATTCTCCCCTAAGCTGTTTAACTACCGTATAAACTTGCGAGGCACCTGTAGCACCTACCGGATGTCCCTTTCCTATTAAACCACCATCTGGATTCACAGGCAAATCACCATCTATCCACGTAACACCCTCTGCGACAGCATAGCAACCTTTTCCGTATTCGAAGAATCCCATAGCTTCTGTTGCTATAATTTCTGCTATGGTAAAGCAATCGTGAATCTCGACGAAGTCAATGTCTTTGGGTGTCATGTTTGCCTCCTTGAAAGCCATCTGAGATGATAATCTTCTCGGAACAGCTTTGATTATATCCTCCTTCTGTCTGAATAAGCCTCCAGCTGATGCTTGCCCGGTTCCTCTGACGTATATCGGCTTATCTATTACATCCTCCGCAAAATCGGCTGATGCAACTATCACAGCACTCCCGCCATCAGTCATTGGACAGCAGTCGAGCAATGTAAGAGGAGAGCATATCATTCTCGAATTAATGACGTCTTCAACCTTCAAATCACCGTATTTCTGGTAGAACTGAGCTTTCGGATTTATCGCACCGTATTTATGATTCTTCATAGAAACGTGAGCCATCATCTCTCTGAGCTTTTCAAGCGGGATGTCGTATTTCTTTGAGTAAAGTCTTGCCGCTAAAGCGAAGACTCCCGGAAATGTTAATCCTGCAGTTATCTCGTAAACGCCATCGACAGCTGTCGCTAAAGCTCTCGTTCCAATAGCTGTTCCGGCAGTATAAAGCCTTTCGCTTCCGCCTACGACAACGCAATCGTAATAGCCGGCAGCAACAGCTCTTACAGCCTCTCTGAATGCAACGCTCGAAGATGCACATGCACCTTCGTATCTTATCGCAGGAATCCCTCTCAACCCAATTTCGTCTGCCATGAAGCCTGCGAGATTTGCTGAGCCATCTGTCATCTCTCCGACGAAGTTTCCGTAGTATAGAGCTTGAATGTCTTTTAGCTCGATATTTGACTCCTCAAAAGCCTCAAAGAATGCTTCTGCGAACAGATCGACGAGAGATTTATCCGGATGTCTGCCAAATTTTGTCATTCCGACTCCGAGAACTGCGACGTCTCTCATTCTATCACCTTAAATTTTTACGTTATTGTTAAGTTAATAATCTTTTCTATTCTATTTGTATTTAAATTCGCTTTAGCTTTCTCTTCAGAGGGAGATCAGACCGAGTTTATACATATCGTTGCTCGTTAATACCTTTTCGCCGCTCTCCTTGAGTAGCCTTATTGTTTTGATTGTTTCGTCGATCTGAGATAGCATGCTGTCTTTGTCATCCGGCAGCTTTCCGTGAACGCCTAAGAATATAGCTCCTCTTTTCGTGAAAATGTAATTTGATACGTGATCGCATGTGAAATACGTCCTCACATTAATTCTCTCTATGAGAGTCCTCAGCTCTTCAAGCTGCTCCTCAGCATTCAGCAAAGTTAGTTCCTTGCCGACTAAGTTCTCAATTGGCGTTCCTTCGATAACTGTAAGATTTCGGATTCTTACGAATGTTGGCTTCGCTTTATTTATCACATCAGCCGTTCTGATAGCATGCTTTTCGCTCCTCTCTTTTCCTCCGAGACCGGTTATGACGTAATACGTAACCTCGAAGTATCTCGTAGCTTTCCTTCCGGCTTCGATTGCATCTTTCGGCCTTATACCTTTATTAACCAGCTTTAAAACTTCTTCATCCCCGCTCTCAAGCCCCATGTGAATTCTCGTAAGTCCGGCATTTTTCAAAGCCTCAAGCCTCTCTTCCGGCATCTTCGCTATCGTTTTTATCCTCGCATAAGCCGTAACCCTTTCGATCTCTCTTCTCTTTTCTTTCAGGTAGCTTATTATCTCAACTATGTTCGGATGGATCAGTGGATTTGAATCGCCTATGAATGCGGTTTTTGAGAAAGGGAAAAATCTTTCAATGTCATCTATATCCTTCATCACATCCTTTTTATCCCTTAGCTCGAATTTTATTCCCTTATACATCGAGCAGAAGTAGCATTTATTCCAATTGCACCCTCTAACAGCTCTTATAAGGTAGCTTCCAGCTTCGCTCGGAGGTCTGAAAGGTGGGAAGTCATACATAGTTCGCACTCTCAGGATGGATGTTTTTATAGCTTCTCGCACCAACCCTCTCTATTATCTTTGATGCAACGTAATTGCCGAATTTCGCACATTCCTCCAAGCTTTTCCCCCTTATCCAGCCATACAGAAATCCGGCGTTGAAAGCGTCTCCGGCTCCGGTTGTATCAACGACGTTTGATGAAAACGGCTTTACGAAATATTCATCTCTGCCATCAGTTACATAGCATCCTCTCTCGCCGAGTTTAACAACTACTACCTCCACACCCATATCTATGGCAATCTCGCTCGCTTCTAAGAATTCGACACCCATAAGCATCTCTATCTCCCTTTTATTCGGAAGGAATATAGTTGTTCTTTCGAGAATTGGCTTTATGTCATCCAATCCCCTCTCCACGTAAGGCATTCCGGGATCGAAGCTTAGGGCATCTGCTTCCTTTGCTATCTCCTTCTGAGAATTCAGAGAATCTATGCCGTTCTTGCATATGAATGATGTCATGTGAATCAGCTTCGATCTATTAACGATATCCAAATTTACCTCATCGATTCTTATCGTATCATTCACACCCGGATCAACGAGTATAGCCCTATTTCCCTCTTTATCGACAAATATCATAGCTACACCGCTCCTTCCATCCGCTTTTATTATTCCCGACGTATCCACATTTCTCTTTTCAAAATCTCTGAGCAGAACTCTTCCCTCTTCATCGCTCCCTATCTTTCCGATGAATGCTGTCTTAATTCCGAATTCCGAAAGTCCGGCTATTGTATTCGCCGCACTTCCGCCGGGATGCATTTCCAGATCTATTACGTATCCTTCCTCATCTTTTTTCGGTATCTTATCAACGAGGTATATCTTATCGAGATTCAAAGCACCGAAACCTGTGATCATCCAAGCTCACCCGCTTTTCCCCTTATCCTTTTCCTCATCTTTTCCGATCTCTTAATAACGCTATCGTCTATTTCAAAGTAGATTTCGAAATCCACGCTTAAAGGATGCTCCATTCTATCGATATTCATCAAGCCTTCAAAGCCGTAATTAAGGAATATATCTATTACGAGAGCTTCGCTTAATGCGGATTCGCTTATTATCGCTACGTTCGCATGTTTTAACGCAAACTCGTTTCCATTGAACGCTACGGCAGCACCTCCCATCTCCTTAGCGTAATCGAACATATCAACGTCAGATATGCTATCTCCTACGGCGATTATTCTTTCATCGGCATATCTCATAACTATCTCTCTCTTCTTTTTGCTACCAACAACTCTGACATCGTCTAAGATTCGTTTAAACGGCGTCCTTCTAATCTCATTCTGAAATAAGTTGTTTAAATAACTCACAGCCTCTTTATCTGGATTCTGCAAGCTTATATCGTTGAGAGATGCGATCTCATCAACCTTTTCAAGAAGCCATCTCTTCCATTTCTCATCAATCTCATACCTCTCAGGATCGAAGTTCGTTCCGTATATATCGCCTTTTAACCCGATAATTTTCGTTGTTTCCTCAAGATATGGCATGTAGCTCGTCGATATCACTACGGGCTTGTATTTCCTTTGCAGAAATTCTATAGCTTCGGACGCATCCTTTAGAAATCTCGCTGTCTGCCTTGAAATCTCTCTTATTTCATCATTCTTTAAACCGGCAGCGACGAAGAATGGTGCTAGCAACCTAAGCGTATCTCCGGCTTGCTGCTTCTTTTCAACCCAAGCTAAGTAATCATCATACTGACTTAACCTCTCGAAAAATTCGGGATTGTTAAATAGGGCTATGCAAAGCTCGTATGCGATATCGTTTATTATCCATGGCCCTTCCCAGTCTGTGAAGAAGTGCATATTTCCGCTTAAATCTCAGCCTTAAAATTTTTGCTACAAAGTTTTAAAATGCGAGGGAGAATATGGTATGATGCAACCTTACAAAACGTGCAAGCTCTTCGGAGCTATAAGGGTTATTCTTGGGATAAAAGATGCGATAATGCTCGTCCATAGCCCAAGAGGTTGCGTTTACAATGTAAGATACCTTCTCGGATTGAGAGGAGCTAAGACCAATAGAATCCTTACCACGGAGATGGATGAGAGAGATGTCATATTCGGCGGTGAGGCTAAGCTTAGAAAGGCAATTCTCGATGTTGATAAGAGATACAACCCGAATTTGATAGCTGTTTTGACTTCTTGTGCGAGTAGCGTGATAGGAGAGGACATAGATCTGGTCGCAAGAGAAATTCAGAGAGATGTTAAGGCTAAAATTTTGCCGATTCATTCCGGTGGCTTTGAAGGAGATCAGATTGATGGCTATAAGGAGGCTATGAACGCTGTTGTCAATCTCATCAGAGATAGCGAGATGAGAGATGAAAACTCTGTGAATCTGCTTGCTGTTTACAGATACGGATGGGATGTAGAAGAGATAAAGAGGATTCTGTCAATGATGCAAATAGAAATTAACAGCATTCTTACGGCAAAGACAACGCTGAAAGAGATAGAGAGTGCATCGAGAGCACGGCTGAATGTTGTTATGTGCGAAGCAAGCGGATTCGATGCGGCAAGGACTATCAAAGATAGATTCGGCATACCGTTCATACATCCCCTCTTACCCATCGGAATAGATGCAACTCAAAGCTTTATATCCCAGATTTCGGAATTCATGGACAGAGAAATTCCTGAAAAGATTTTGAAGGAGAAAAATGTGGCTGAGAATGAAATAGAGAAGATAAGAGGAAAGATTAGAGGTAAAAGGGCTTGCATAATAAGTGGAGCTTCAAGAATCCCGCCTCTAACGATGTTCGTAAGCGAACTCGGCATCGAGCCAGCGATAGTTTCAATAGATAGAGTTGGAGAGACGACGTTAAACGATCTGAGAGATGTTATAGAGGAACGTAACTTAAATCCAAAGATACTGATAGAGCCAGAATTCGATGAGATCATCGATGCCATCTCTCAAGAAAAGCCGGATATAATAATCGGGGGATTGTATGAGGAGAGTTTGTCGAGGAAATTCGAAATTCCCCTTTGCGATGTCATGCATGGCGAAGTCGTAACTATGTGCTTCAAAGGTGCTGTAAATTTGGCCAATAAAATTGCGGAGGCGATAGTATCAGGCAAATAGCAATATACGGAAAGGGTGGAATAGGGAAATCTACAGTCGCTGCTAACGTATCCGCTGCTCTTGCTGAGATGAATAAGAAAGTCATGCTAATCGGATGCGATCCGAAAAGGGATTCTACGATTACTCTCGTAGGCAGGCATCTGAAACCCCTGCTCGAAGTCTTACTTGAGGAAGGTAGCGTTTCTGAGGCTATGGAAAAAGGTTATAGGAGCGTTATCTGCATAGAAATCGGCGGCCCTGAGCCGGGGATTGGTTGTGCGGGAAGAGGATTGCTATTGGCGTTCAAAAAACTTTTCGATGTTATCGAGGAAGATATAGATTTCATAATCTACGACGTTCCCGGAGATGTTGTTTGCGGAGGCTTCGCAGTTCCAATGCGGAAGGGATATGCGAGGGAGGTTTACATAGTAACTTCCGGTGAATACCTTTCTATCTTCGCAGCAAACAACATATGCAAAGCTGTAAGGAGAGTCGGTGCAAGGCTCGGAGGATTGATATGCAATTCGAGAGATGTCGCTGGTGAGACGGAGATAGTGAGCAGATTTGCTGAGAAGATAGGATGCAAAGTTATCGGAATCATTCCGAGAGATGAAGCCATTCAGATTTGCGAGAGTAAGAGAAAGACCGTTATAGAGTGCATGCCGGAAAGCGAGATTGCGGAGGTGTTCAGGGAGCTTGCTAGAAAGATTCTGGATAACGAAACATTCGTTCAACCAAAGGTTCTAAGCTTAGAGGAGCTTAACTCTTTAATGCATTGAAATACCGTTCTATTCTCACACAGCAACCCCGCTGCATCTGCTCTGCATAGGGCACAATGTCTCATCTGATTCACAAACTTCTCGCATCTCGCTCTAACGCTTTCCAAAAGTTGCTTTGATGGAGGTTGGATATTCGAAAACTTGCCTTGAGGAACTAAGGGAATCACGTTTTGTATGTATGCGTAATCTGAAATTTCTTTCGAGACATCGGCGAGATGTTCATCATTTATTCCCGGAATTAGAACCGAATTCACCTTTAACGTGAAATACTTCGATGCAATCCTTAAGCCTTCGAGCTGTTTCTCTATTAGAATTTTCGCCCCGTTGAGGCCTTTGTAAATCTCTCCGTTGTATTTGACATAAGAATATATCTTTGCCCCCACTCTCTCATCCACAGCATTTATCGTTACCGTAACAAACCTCACACCAACCTTCCTTAGGCTCTTTATTTTTTCTGAAAGAAGTAAGCCGTTTGTGCATACGCATTTTATCGCATTTATCCTGCTTAGCGTTTCGAAAGTTTCATCGTTGTATAGCGGATCTCCGGGGCCAGCTATTCCGATAACTTTATTTCTTTCGTTTAGAAGCTTTTTTGCTGTGCTTACAGCTTCTTCAACATCGATTATCTTATCGTATCCGGCTACAGCTCTTTTGTTATTTCTAATGCAATAATTGCATATTATGTTGCATTTTTTTGCGACGGGTAAATG
>CAZVXC010000005.1:0-1951 GCA_964631435.1 uncultured archaeon
CTCGTTATATCCAGCACCCTGACTTCTCTCAGTGCCTCCCCTTTCTCGAATACCTCCTCAAAATTAATCATGATTAATTGTATGGTTACTTTCTTGAAAAAATTTATGCTTTATCGAATAATTTTCAAAAAAGCTTTCCCCTCGTGAATACACCGTTCTCAGAGACCTCAATAGAAAATCCATTTAACGGAAAAGTTTACACAGAAGAGGGAAAATATCATGTTCTCGTCCTGTATTCTACTCTCGCTATCTTCTTTAAGTCTGAGCAGATTATCCTTTCTCTTTCAATAATCTTACCAGTTCTTCGAGGGATTTAGCCTCTGTAACTTACCCTAAATCTGATAACTATATATTTTAGCATGATAGACCATTGAGATAAATTTAACACTTCCATAACTTTGAAGAATAGGTTTATCAAGTCTCTAACATTAGAATTTTTGCCAATGCAAATGGATCAGTAGAAACTACTGCTGTGCCGGCGTACAGCTCCATGCCGCCGATATCCGCTGTTTTAATTAACAAATTTCCCCTGTCCACGATTCTCGCAATTAAAATATCAGTAACGCCGATAGGAGGTATGAAAACCGCGGCGTTAAAGCTTCTAACACCCATCTCGTAATATCGTCTCAAAATATAGCTAATGGACTTTGCTAACTCTGCTATATTTTCTGCTATTATAACCACCTCTTTCTCTTTTATGGGAGTTAAATATGCCATAATCTTCGAATTGCCAATGGTGAAGCCAAGTCCGAGGGCTTTGTGAATTCTGTAAAGATCGTCAAAGTATTCTGAACGATAGTTTTTGGCATATGTCTTTCGCACGGAATCGTAAAACTCGTACTTTCCGTACGGTTCTTTTGATATCAGAGCGTGAGCATGACCGTGGATTATGCTCGCCCCAGCTCTCCAGAGGCAGTTCCATACGAAAAATGGGTAAATAGCTTTTCTATCATACTCGTTTGCCTTCTCAAACCACTTAAAAGCGACATCGAGAAAATCGTAAATCTTCTCCTCCTCATAAACGAATGGTGTGTGGTCCTTGAAAATTATTACAGCGTGCATGTAGTCATACTTCGCTATATTACTGGCAGTTATACAAAATTTTCCCTCTATCCTACCGAATACGTCTTCAGGAGTATTCTCCGGATTGCAAAAGATGTCTCCCTTACTTTCCTCAATAATCTTATTTAAGTTCTCAGTAGTTTTAGTCATAATAGGCCTTTTCGATCTAAGTCTGTTGAAAAGAGTGCTCTCAAAAGTTATTTTGTTGGTTACTCTGACTATTTCCTGCGACTCGCAATTGCCGAATCTATTTTTTGCTGAACCTTTTATAGATTCGGGCAGCCTGAGTCTTCCAACTTTAACGTAATACCGATATATTCTATGAAATAGCGATTTATCATGCTTTTTTAAATTTTCGACGAGTTGTGGGAGATCGACGATCGAATATGACATGAACTATGCTTAGATTCGAAATTTATTTTACTTTTTATCATGAAAGCCATACAATTCGGGAAAATTTCGGTAATCGAATCTAGAGAAATACTAACAAACAAATATAGGAAGGAGTCACTAAATCTTTAAAAAATTTGAGTGTTGTCAAAGCTGAATAATCCGAAACACCTTTGCCTAGGTTTTCGGCAAAGTCTTTTAAGCAATTAACAGGAAAATTTAAAGAGTAGCAGGAAGAAATAAAAATTAATGGACAGATTACTGGTAATTTCTAATAGGTTGCCGATTACAGTCGTAAAAAGAAAAGGTAAGATACATCTCCAGCCTAGTGTCGGTGGTTTGGCAACTGGGCTTGCGTCGATCTCAAAGCGATACGATACGCTATGGATCGGATGGCCGGGCTTAGACAAAGAAGATTTGAAAGAAGATTTAGAAGAAAGAATGAAATCCGAGGGTTTGTATCCCGTGCACTTGTCGAAAGGAGAGGTGAATGGATACT
>CAZVXC010000005.1:1961-7348 GCA_964631435.1 uncultured archaeon
ATCACGGTTTCTGCAACAAAACGATCTGGCCACTATTTCATGGATTTCCGCAATACACGATTTACAATGAAAAATGGTGGGAGGCTTACAAAAAGGTGAATGAAAACTTCTTAAATGTTGTAACTGAGGTAGCGAAACTTGGAGATATAATATGGATTCACGACTACCACCTCATGCTTTTGCCAAATCTTTTAAGAAAAGAGATGCCAGAGACAAAGATAGGATTCTTCTTGCATATACCCTTTCCATCTTTCGAAATGTTTAGACTCCTACCCTGGCGTAGAGACTTGCTTAAAGGTGTTCTTGGGGCAGATCTTGTGGGTTTCCATATATACGACTACGTCCAGCACTTTCTTCAGTGCGTTCATCGCCTACTCAGATATGAGCATGAGCTGGGCAAAGTCATCGTGAAAGATAGAGTCGTAAAGGTTGATGCGTTTCCAATGGGAATTGATTTTAGCAAGTTTACAAATGCTGCAAATTCTCCAGAAGTTAAAAAAGAAATAGAGGAGATCCGTAAGAAATTGGGAGACAAAAGAATGATCCTATCCATAGACAGATTGGACTACACGAAGGGCATCCCCTTACGATTAGAGGCTTTTGATTTATTTCTCGATAAATATCCTGAATACATCGGAAAGACCACATTTGTTCTGAAACTCGTTCCTTCACGCACGAGAGTTGAACATTACGTGCAGCTGAAGAGGCAGATCGATGAGCTTGTAGGAAAGATTAATGGCAAATACGGTGACATTGACTGGACACCGGTGCAATACATCTACCGCTTCCTTCCGTTCGAAAAACTCGTAGCATTATACAGAGTTGCGGATGTCGCTCTAATCACGCCTCTGAGAGATGGTATGAACCTAATAGCTAAGGAGTTCGTAGCATCTAAAACTGATGGTAAAGGTGTTTTAATTCTAAGTGAGACTGCTGGAGCTGCTTTCGAGCTTGGAGAAGCGATTATAGTTAATCCAAATAATAAAGAAAAAGTTGCTGATGCCTTAAAGGAAGCTTTAGAGATGTCTGAAGAAGAACAGATCGATCGCAACAGAGCTATGCAGGAGAGACTAAAGCGTTACAGTGTTGAGAAATGGGCTAACGATTTCATTTACGAGCTAAATCAGGTTAAAAGAATTCAGCAAGAGTTCAGCACAAAAGCTCTCACGCGAGATATAGAAAGACTTTTAGAAGATTACCGAGAATCTTCTAAAAGGTTGTTATTGCTCGATTACGATGGGACTCTTGTGCCACATGCAGATGATCCAAAGAAAGTGAGACCCGATGACGAACTGATAAAAATTCTTGCTAGGCTGTGCGCAGATCCAAAAAATACGGTAGTGATCGTAAGCGGGCGAGATAGGAAGACTCTTGAGAAATGGTTTAAGAATTTGGATGTTGATTTAGTAGCCGAGCATGGTGCAGCTATCAGAAAGAACGGAGAATGGAAGACAGTAGGGAGCATCGATGATTGGAAGGAAAACATACGTCAAGTTCTCGAATTGTATGTAGACAGAACTCCAGGATCCTTCATTGAAGAGAAGGAATTTTCAATTACATGGCATTATCGCAGAGCAAATCCAGAACTAGGCCAGCTTAGAGCTGCGGAGTTGGAAGACGTTCTTATAAACCTTACAGCTGGCACAGATCTTAACATTCTAAAAGGTGACAAGGTCATTGAGGTAAGAAAAGCTGGAGTGGATAAGGGAAGAGCAGCTTTGGAGTGGTTTTCAGATGACTACGATTTCATTCTCGCTGCAGGTAACGATGTAACAGATGAAGATCTCTTTTCTGTGCTTCCTGAAAAAGCGTACTCAATAAAAGTTGGGTTTGGCCCGTCGAAAGCTAAGTATTATCTGGTCTCTGTGCACGAGCTGAGAGCTATACTCAAAAAACTGCAAAAACTATAAACCATTTTAACAAACTACTAATTATGCTGACAGCGTCTAACCTCATATCCAGTAAACTATATGTTTACTGGGATGATCCTCTACTTCTTGTTTTGAATGTAATCGCTGGCACCGGAAAGCGAAGCCCGTATAGATTACCGGTCGTCGATCGTGAATTGAAAATAAAGGGGGTTATAACCGGCCGGAGATTACTTGAAGTCCTAATTGGCAGAAGGGGAACTGCGTTAAGGGAAAAATTGGGGATAAAAGGTTTACTAAGAAAAAACGTTGGATTGTTTTGCGATGAAGCTCACAACGTTTTTAGCGAAAAAACTCCAATACAAGCTGTAGTCCAATTTATGGTTGAAAATACAGTCGGGAACATTTTTATTGTTGATGAAGCTTTAACTCTTAAAGGCATTATCGACGAAACTATTTTTTTAGAAAAGATGATGAAGAAAGAGAGATTTGACATTAAAGTTAGCAGTATTTTGTGCACGAAAGTTTACACAATATCACCACAAGTGGACTTACTGAGTGCTGCACGCACTATGCTCAATCGCAGGGTTAGAAGACTCCCCGTAGTGATTGATAACAGAGTTGTAGGGATCATAACGATTACAGACATACTCAAACATATTTTGGTCGAAGAAAAACACATACCAGCTGTGCTAGAAAGCGCCGAAGTAACCTTGGATGAGAGTGTCGAGGAAATCATGGTGCGTAAAGTTGCCAAAATCGATCCTGAAAGTGACATTGGAACTGCGGCAAATCGAATGTTAAGCGGAGATGTTAGCTCTCTAGTCGTTGTCAGAGATGAAGAACTTGAAGGCTTAGTTTCACGAATAGACCTCATTTCAGGATTGGCAAAAATTTCTGGATTTGAGTCGCTGATAGAATTGGTGAAATTATGAAGATAGAAGATTACACACCAATAGTCGGTCGTGATGAGATCGAGGAGATTCTACATCTTGCAGAATATGTTGAAGGTGCAAAAGTAATTCACATAAACTCTACTAAATTTGGCGGCGGAGTAGCTGAGATTCTCAAAAGTCTCATCCCTCTTGCTAATTCAGTCGGGCTTAAAGCGGTCTGGGAAGTTATAGAGGGGGATAGCTACTTTTTCCAAATAACAAAGACTATCCATAACGCTTTACAAGGTGATTTGTCTGCCAATTTAACTCCCGAAATGTACCGTCATTACTTACACATCAACAGAATTAATGCAGAAAAACTGGATTTAGAAGCTGAAGTCGTTGTTGTTCACGATCCTCAACCCTTGCCCCTCGTTGAGTATAGAAGCGATGGGAAGTGGGTCTGGCGTTGTCATATTGACATGTCCAGGCCCAACATCAATGTATGGCGACTCCTTAAAGAATTCGCAAAAAAGTATGATATGACAGTTTTTACGATGGAAAGATACATACCTAAGGATTTTGAAGGGAAAATTCTGATAGAGTATCCGTGCATAGACCCGCTCTCAAATAAGAATAAACCGTTAAGCTATACAAAAATTCTTGAAGTCCTCGAAAAGTACGATATTAACCCGGACAGACCGATCATAGGGCAGGTTGCCAGATTCGATAAGTGGAAGAATCCATTAGGCGTAATAGATGTTTACAGGTTCGTGAAAGAGAAAATTGGGGACGTTCAGCTTCTGCTGATTGGTGTTTTCGCTCACGATGATCCCGAAGGAGAGAAATGGTATAGGAAAACAATTGACTACGCTGGAACTGACAGGAACATCCACATTTTAACTAACAACGATAGCATAGGAGATCTCGAAGTCAATGCACTTCAGAGATCGTTCACAGTCGCTCTGCAACTCTCAATTAGGGAGGGATTTGGCTTGAGTGTTACTGAAGCCTTATGGAAAGGTGTGCCAGTTATCGCTACAAGAGTTGGGGGTATACCTCTTCAAGTCATTGATTATGTAACAGGGTTCCTGATAGATGATTTGAAAAGTGCCGCTGAAAAAACTGAACTTCTAATCAAAAGACCTTGGCTGGCAAGACAACTCGGAAGAAATGGTTCTGAGCATGTTAAAAACAACTTCCTAATAACCAAGGCTCTAAGGAATTATTTGAGAATGCATATAGAGCTTGTAGGTTTACTTAAAGAGGTTCCAACTTGCAAACCTTAAGACAATGTTGCTTGTTCTGATATTAAATCGGAGCTTCGAACTTTGATATTGAAATCGTATTCACCGACGAAAACTTTCAGTCTGTATCCCTCATCTTCCGGCTTCGCTGTCAGCAGATGGAAGTGCCATGAGATCACCAAAGATTCTTGAAATGTCCCTGTTTATTTCATCAAGCTGGAATATTGGGGGTTTTTCCAATTGCAGATTTAATCTTGCTAATTTCATTAGCACTGAGTTCTGGTAATCCCTCATTTTCTTTCATTCCTTATTAACCCTGGCAAAGCGAAGAAGTGCGTTGTATGCGTTTCTGCAAATTCTTTTAGAGGTTACCCCTACTTTGTATAAGATTTTCCTCTAATTTTTTAATTCAGATGAAATTATTTCAAGTTTTGTAATTATTGCAACTCTCTTGGAAGGTATAGACTAAATATAACATTGTATTGCGAGCTCAATTAACCCTCTGTTTTCATCTTTATCTGGATAACCTCTAAATTATCGAAATTGATTACTGAGGTGGTAAGACTAATCAGAAATGACATAAAGCTTATTTTATTTCTGGTTCTTACTGATGATTGAATTGAAGATAGACTTATTTGAGCATTAACAATGAAAACAGTTTTAGATTTCTGAATAAAATTAATACTATCACCGATCTTAGTTCTTTAGTAACTTCTATTGCTTTATTGACCAAATATCTGGAAATTAGAGCTATGAAAATCTCGTTCTGTTTCATCATGTGATCAAAGTGATTATACAACCTTTTAACTTTAGCACTTTTGCATGCATTATCCAACAAAATTAGGAAAGGGAGAATTCGACGAAGTTTCCTAAGATTTTTATTGACTTTAACATTAGTTTTTTTATACCTGACCCTTCTTTTGACAGTGTCTCGACGTTCAAAGAGAAACCTTAAATACAATTTAACTTCAGCTATATTTGCAATGGCTGAAGATTCGAATATCTACGATTACGTCATAATGGGATGCGGCGGCTTAGGGTCTGCTATCGTAAAAGACCTGATATCTCTCGGAAAAAAGATTCTTGCAATCGATGTGAACCCTGAGAGAGTTGAAGTGCTGAAAGATCAGGAGATAGATGCGATCGTGGGAGATTTAAATGAGGATAGCGTTATAGAACAGATAGACTTCAATAAGATAAGCGGCGTCTTAATATTGACATCGAACGATGATGTGAACAAAAAGGTTGCTGAGAAAGTTAGAACGAAATCAGAGGATGTTTTGCTCGTAGCAAGGGCATCGAACCCAAAGCTGAAAGATGAGTTCGAAGCGATAGGTGTCGATGTCGTTATAACGCCGCTCGAAAGCATGAGAACTCAACTGATGAACAATCTGAAG
>CAZVXC010000005.1:7358-25021 GCA_964631435.1 uncultured archaeon
ATTAAAGATGCTGAAGAGAGTTATTCAGAGCACAAACGGAAAACTCGGAATTTTTACCCACGATAATCCTGATCCGGATTCGATTGCATCTGCTTTAGCCTTGAGGGAGATTTCAAGACACTTCGGCATAGATGCGGACATACTTTATTACGGCGAAATCTCCCATCAGCAGAATAAGGCTATGGTGAACTTGCTGAACATACCCATGACGAAAGCCGATGAAGTCGATCTTGCAGAATATTCGAAATTCGCAATAGTTGATTGTGCTGGTGTAGGAATCAACAATTCTATACCTAACAACGTCAGAATTAGCATAGTTATAGATCACCATCCTGCAGAGAATGTCGAAGGAGAATATGTGGATTTAAGATACGATGTCGGAGCGACAGCTACGATATTAACCCTCTATTTACAAGATTTAAAAATCGTCCCAACAAAATCTCTCGCAACAGCATTATTCTTCGGAATTCAGACTGAAACAGAGGAATTCAAGAGAAACGCAAGAACAAACGATTTCTTAGCCTCAGCATACCTCTATCCGTTCGTCGATAATGAATTGCTCGAAAAAATGGAAGGACCAGCTTTATCAACCGAAACCTTAGACGTCTTGGGAACTGCTATAAAAAACAGAGAGATTTTCTCATCATTCCTCATCTCATTTGCCGGCTTCATAACAGATAAAGATACATTACCGCAAGCGGCGGATTTCTTGCTAAAGCTTGAAGGAATATCGACGGTCTTAGTCTTCGGGATAATAAAGGATACTGTCTATCTCTCCGCAAGAAACAGAGACGTCAGAATAAACATAGGGGAGGTTTTAAAGAGGGCTTTCAAAGACGTTGGCTCAGCAGGCGGTCATGCTCACGCAGCTGGTGGACAAATACCCCTAGGCATATTCGGAGATGTGAGCGATAAGGATGCCCTCGCAAAGCTCGTAACTCAGGCTGTGAAGAAAAGATTTCTTAACGCTCTCGGAATTGAAATAGAATAGTTACTTCAATTTTTTCTTTCTAAGCAAAGATGGAAGATGGATTGCATATTTCCCATCTTCCTGCAGAGCTATAACAACTTCTCCGCTTTCGAGTAACTTCTCTATATTCAGCTCATACATTCCCGGTTCTATAATTCTGACGCTCTCGATCCTATCGAACTGCTCTTTCAGCTCCTCGATCTCCTTCCCCTTGCTTTTAGGTATGTATATGAATCTGTTGTTCCCGCATTCGCAACCGTTCAGCAGGCTTACATCTCCGTCTTCGTAAACCTTCCCGCATTTTGTGCATTTGTGCGGCATTACCTATCACCGAGCTTGACCATAGCTGTGATCAGATCATCTTGCTTTGAAATAGTCTTCAATTTGTTCGCCGGCCCGATCAACGTTAATCTTCCGGATTTCTTTCCGAAGAGCTTCGAGAAGAAAGATTCCTTAGGCGGATAGCTTTCGACTTCTATTCCAACGAAGTTCTCGTGATCTATTTCGAGCATGGTTAATTCGATTAGCTTCGCCTCCTCTTCTGGAGTTAGACCACTTTCCAGAACGACAATCTTTCCCTCCTTAACATTATCGAGGATCATCCTTAACTTCTCCATAGAACTCATTCTCTGGAGTCTATCTTTGGATATCAGATTCAGCTGAACGCCCTCCATAATATCACCCGAATTTATTAGCCATAGTCTTATACAAATTATCTATATTCAGCCCCTTCAATGCCGAAACGGGAACGACGGTATGTTGAGGAAAAGCCGTTTTTATCCTCGCGGGCGAAGCCTCAGGAAGGTCGATTTTGTTTGCAACGATTATTAACGGCAGACCTCTCGCCTCTATATTTCCGACGATTGTAACGTTTACCTGAGTATAAGGATCCTGCGTGGAATCCATAACGAGCAAAATACCATCTAAATCATCTAACCACTTTATAGCTTCAATAACCCCTTCTGTTGCCTCCTTAGCTCTCCTCTTCGCCTCCTCCTCGCTTAATCCGTATTTCATGAATTCATGAAAGTCTATCTTCGTTGCTATTCCGGGTGTATCGACTATGTCTATTGTGAGCGTTTTCCCGTCAACCTCAATCTTAACCCCTTCTCTGAGCTTAGCTTTCCTCGTTTCATGTGGAATCTCGCTCTCAGCTCCTATAATATCTCCAGTCCAATCCCTAAGAATTCTGTTGGCAAGCGTTGTTTTCCCAGCGTTCGGCGGACCATATATCCCAATTCTGAGCTTATCTTTCTTGAAGAACCATTTAAATATGCTTTTGAACTTGTTTTTTATACTTACTATCAATCCCATACTATCACATCTCTGCTCATTCGAAAATTAAAAACTTTATTATTACTCAAGGCTGATCGCATCATTCGGGCAAACCTCAACGCAAGTTCCGCATTCGGTGCAGAGTTCCTCATCAACTTCCGCAACATCATTCAACTCAATCGCTCCAACTGGACATTCGTCAACACATATCCCACAGGCTGTGCAGAGGTCTTCGTCAATTACGGCTGGCATGATAATCCATGCACGAATTCAAATTTAACTTTTTCTTCTAAAAAAGGTAAAAAATGCAATTACATCTGGCTAAAAATGCTTTTAAGTTCTTTTTTGTTAATCTTCCCAACACTCGTCTTCGGAAGCTCCTTTACGAATACAACTCTATCGGGTATAGCCCATTTCGTTATCTTTCCCTCTTTAACGAATTTCTCTAAATGTCTCTTCATATCTTCCTCGCTAACCTTCCCTTCGTATTCGGGATTTAGAACGATAACAGCTAATGGCCTTTCACCCCATCTCTCATCCGGAACTCCTATGACTGCGCATTCATCAACAGCTGGATGCAGGCTTAGCAGATTTTCGAGAGTTAAAGATGATATCCACTCTCCTCCGCTTTTGATAACGTCTTTAATCCTATCAACTATCTCTATGTATCCGTATTCATCTATTTTCGCTATATCGCCCGTATGCATCCATCCGCCGCTCCAAAGCTCCTTCGTCTTCTCAGGGTCTTTTAAGTATTCTTTCGTGAGCCAAGGCGCCCTTACGACGATTTCCCCAACCTCATCGCCGGGCCTTACATCTGTGAAGTCCTCCTTGATAACCCTTATGTATGTAAGCGGAACTGGGAAGCCTGTTTTTACATAGAAATCCACTTTTTCTTCATCGCTTATATTAAGCAACTCAGGCTTTAGCTTTGCGATCGTCAATATCGGGCATGTTTCGGACATTCCGTAGCCAGCTATAATTCTTATACCTTTCCCAATAGCTTTCAACGCCAATCCCTTGGGTAGCTTTGATCCGCCTATAACGACCTTCCATCCGTCAAGCCTCTCATCTTTTCTCAAAGCTGACAGAATCATTTGCAGGATAGTAGGAACGCAGTGGCTGAATGTTACGCCTTCACTCTTTATAAGCTCCACTATCTTTCTCGGCTCATATCTCCCAGGATAAACCTGTTTCATTCCCATGAGCGTCGCTATATAAGGCACTCCCCATGCGTGAACGTGAAACATCGGTGTGAGAGGCATGTAAACATCGTCGCTCTTAATAGTCAACCAATGGTCTTCGAATGCTGTAAATTCGAGTGTATTGACGATCGTATGCAGGACGAGCTGTCTGTGGCTGAAATATACCCCCTTTGGTCTTCCTGTTGTTCCGGTTGTGTATCCGAGAGTTGCTGTTGTATTCTCATCGAAGTCTGGGAAATCGTATTTTGGTGAAGATTTTTTGAGAAGCTGTTCGTATTCGAGATCTGTTAAATCTGTCTCCGGCATCTCTTCATCTGTGAGTATGACGTATTTTTTAACGCTGCTTAGTTTATCCTTCAGCTTTTCCATTAGCGGAAGGAAATCGCAATTAAGCAGAATCACTTCATCCTCCGCATGAGCGATCGTGTAATATATATCCTCTGGACTCAGTCTGACGTTCACATTATGCAGAATCGCACCCATCATCGGGATTGCGAAGTAGCATTCTAAGTATCGATGACTATCCCAGTCGAGGACGGCAACCTTTGTCCCCTTTTTTACTCCAAGCTCTTCTAACGCATTTGCAAGCCTGCAAACTCTCTCGTATAGATCCCTATACGTGTATCTTGTGATATCTCTGTAAACGATCTCCTGTTTAGGCGCCCATCTCACTCCGTGCTCTATTATATGCTTTAAAAGCAGTTGGAAATTGTAAGCTTCTGACATACCCTATCTATTAATACCTCTCATTTAAACCTACCGGAAAATTCAGAATAGTAATTATTATTTATCCGACATATTATCTATCATTATTAAACATTATGCAAGAGGATTGTGGCAAGCAAATCTATGCCCATCCCCTTCGAGCTTTGGCTCAACCTCTTTACATACCTCTTTTGCGAAAGGACAGCGAGGATGGAATCTGCAACCCTTTGGAATATCTATGGGATTCGCTATATCACCGAAGATCTCGACCCTCTTCTCTTCTTTTAAAACGATTAAAGCTGCCGTATAAGGATGCTTAGCTCATGTGTAACCTCCTTCTTTTCTCCTATTTCCACAATTTTTCCGAGATACATTACAGCGATTCTAACCGATGATTTTAGCGACTGAGAGATCGTGGGTTATGAAGAGCATGCTGAGGTTGTATTCCTTTTTAAAAGACATGAGAAGGTCTAAGATCGATGCCCTCAGGCTGATGCCTATCATAGAAACGGGTTCATCTGCAACAACGAACTCTGGCTTTAGTATCATAGCCCTCACAATAGCGACCCTCTGCCTTTGTCCGCCGCTTAGCTGATAAGGTAGTCTGTCGAAGAATTGCTCAGAAGCCATTTATCATTCTCAGCGAGTCCATGAATCAGTAAGGGGTCGGTTAGATGTTCCTATCTTCATTCTCGGATTTAGAGATGCGTAAGGGTCTTGAAATATCATCTGGATATGTCTTCCTTTAAGCTCAAAAAATATCAAGTATTTAAGCCTTATCGGAAAACAGCTTCTCAATAATTCTTACGGCTTCATCAACAGCTTTCTCAACATCTTCACTTAACTCCTCTCCAATCCGAATTTCCCCTATTTCGATCGCTATTATTCTAATATCCTTTGGCATCCTATCTGGGTAGATCGCCTTCGCTAAGCTAAGCATTTCTATAATGCCGGCAGAATGGGATAAGCTTATTTCCGAATTCTCAGCAATTTCGACTTCGAAAACCTCTCCTACCTCCCCGAATCCGCATACCGCATCAACTATAACAACGCTATCGTAGCCTGATATTGCTTCGATAAGCGTCGTCGGCGTCGCTTTCTTAACATCGAATTTATCTTTCAGCTTTTCTGCAACTCTTAAGCCCACGCTATCGTCGCCGAGTATAGGATTCCCGATTCCGACTACGAGTTGCTTCATGGTAAAAAAATGAGAATTAGGTTTTTAATGTGCCTACTACCTCTCCGTCTTTGAATATCCTTATTTCCAGATCAAGCCTTCCAGGCAAAGCGTGGCTTGCACATGCCAAACACGGATCGTAAGCTCTCACAGCCATCTCAACAGCATTTAACAAACCCTCTCTAATCTCACCGTCTTTTATAAAGTTCTGAGCGGCTTTCTTAACCGACATGTTTATCGCGGGATTGTTTTGGACAGTTGCTACAATAAGATTCACCCTCTCAACAACTCCCCTTGCGTTCGTTACGTAGTGATGATACAGAGTTCCTCGTGGTGCTTCAACAGCACCAACGCCTTCTGAAGGCTTTGACTTCGGTATCTCTCTAACGTATCTATCTGTTATCTCCTCATCGCATGCAAGCTCGTATATTCTCTCTGCAGCATACGCAATCTCAATAAGCCTCGCCCAGTGATAAGCAAGAATGTTATGCACTGGTTTTTTGCCAAAGAAATCGAACATCCTTTCGTAAGCTTCATTCGCCATAGGCGTTGCCATTCCGTCGGCAACGTTTAACCTTGCGAGGGAATTAACCCTGTAAATTCCGCTTTCGGCACCGTCAACGAAACCTTTCCATCCGACGGATTTTAGATATGGGAACTTCACATAGCTCCAAGGCTCAACATGCTCAGCTATATGCTCTAAGTAATCTTTCGCTTCGAACTTGCAGAATTCCTTGCCATCCGGATCTACAACCTTAATGATTCCATCGTAGAAATTCACCCTGTCTTTCTCATCAACTATACCCATGTAATACGTCCTGTGAGCGTAAACGTCTCCTTTTATAAGTTCCTCCATCCCCTCTTTTTTAAGTATCACGTTCTCAAAAAGTTCTAATCCCTTTTTTGCGAAGTTTACGAGCTTCTTCGCTTTCTCTTCAATTTCCTTCCTTTCCTCTTCGCTTAGATGCTTTGCCATACCTCCCGGCAGGGCTGCGACGGGATAAATCGGATGCCCCGCAATTATCTCTTGGATTCTCTGTGCGTAAACTCTACAATCAAGTATCTCAGCACAAATCTCTTTTCCTAAGACTTCAACGAGACCAAAGACATTTCTCTTAGCTTTATCCTCTATGAAGAAGTCTGGAGCGGCCAAGACGTAGAAATGCAGGATATGGCTGTGGGCTACATGGGCGCAATAGTAGAGTTCTCTGAGCTTTTTTGCCGCACTCGGTATCTCTACATTAAAAACTGCATCGCACGCTTTTGCCGAAGCCATGTGATGCGCTCCCGGACATACGCCGCATATCTTTGGTGTTATTCGTGGCAACTCTTCTACATGCCTTCCTTCGCAGAATTTCTCAAACCCTCTGAATTCTATAACCTGAAAGAATGCATCCTTAACGTTTCCTTCGTCATCGAGGATGATATCCACTTTCCCATGACCTTCAAGTCTTGTATTCGGATGGATCGTTATCTTTTTCATCCTATCACCTCCATATCTTTCCTATTGGCAATGTGAAGTTGTAGAAGATTCCGATGATGTCTCTGATGTTCAGCGATTCGAGAAGTCTCGGAGGAGGTATGTAATCCTCCCACTTCCCGACTATTGCTGCCGTCGCAGTTATACCGCTCATTCCGGCTACGCCCACGCTTCCGTAGCAACCTCTACACGGCATGTTTGCTGAGATGCATCTCGCACCGCATCCACCTCTTGTAGCGAATCCTAAGCATAATATTCCTTGCTCAAGTAAGCATTTCTCATCATCCGCAATTATCTCATGAGGTCTGTAGAGCTTTTCGATCCTTTTTCCGCTTTTCGTATTATTCCTCGGACATTCGTAGCATAATGCCTTGTCTGATGCGAGAATCTTTCTTTCAGGCTTTTTACCCATCGCTATATCTTTCAAAACACCCAGCATTTCTTTAATCGTGTTTATAGACGGTGGACATCCAGGAACGAAGAGATCGACATCCACAATATCCGGAAGAGCTTTCAAACGATCCTGAAATTCGGGAAGGGTTAAAACAAAGTCGTCCATCTTTGTTTCCGGCATCGGCAGAACCTCTTTCCCTTCATTCGATTCAGCTTCTACGTAAGCTCTTCTTAGCACCTCATCTTTAGTGAAAAGATTCGCCAACCCCGGAATTCCGCCGAAGCAAGCACAACTACCGTAAGCTATTATGTATTCGCATCTCTCCCTCAGCATTTTCGCCTCCTCTTCCTGCTCTGACGTTCTTATTCCCCCGTTTATTATCCCGACATCAGCTTTCTCAATCTTCTTAAGGTCATCTCTCTTCGCATCCATCGCAACAGGCCAGTAAAGAATCTCTATGCCTTCGAGAGCGTCAATGATTTCGCTTCCTATATCAAGTATCGAGACATCGCAACCTCCGCATGATGCAGCCCAATTCAGAATTAATTTCATGCTTTCACCCCTCTCAAGCTTTTATCCATATCTATCAGTATCTTCGCAAGAGGTTCCCACATCGGCGAGCCTATGTATTCCCATCTGACTATCTTATTCGGGCTTAAGTGCCTTACAACTTGATCTACAAGACTGACTCTCTTTACAGCCATGTAATTCCCCCAGAGGTGGTGGCAGTTCTTCGGTGGACAGCCGGCGATCAATATCCCATCAACCTTTTTCAGCAGTTCAGCAATCAGATTCGAATTTACAGAAGATGAGCATCTTATTCTGATTGTCCTGACATTCTCAGGGATTTTTAGTCCATGCGCTCCCATTAAGTCTGCAGCCGCATAGCTGCACCAGTAGCATAGCAGAGCAAGTATCTTCGGCCCTTCAGCATGCTCAAAACCCACTTCAACCTGTCTCAAAATCTGCTCATCTTCAAAATTCACGAGCTGGATTGCATTTGATGGACACGCAGCCATGCAAAGCCCGCATCCGAAACAGAAAGCTTGATCGACGATTGCAAAATCTTTGACTTCAATAGCTCCGTGAGGACAGGCGGCCTCGCAAATACGGCATGCCGAGCAGAGGTCTGTGTTTACGTGAGAGACGAATTTTGGTAGCTGTTTCGATCCTACGGATGACAAAGCTTTTGTTGCAGCAGCTATCCCTTGCTCGACTGCTTCCTGAACTATCTTTGGCCCTGAGACAGAGCCTGCAACGTAAACCCTATCGACATGGGACTCAGTTGGATTGAGCAATCTCGGCTGGAATTCTATCGGATATCCGAATTTGTCTGTCTTGACCTTCAACTTTTCGAGCAAATCTACACCCTCTGGAAGCAATGCTTCAGCCAGAACCACGAGATCCGCCTTTATCTCCTCTTCACCTTCAGCGGTCTCAACTTTAACGCTTAACAGCCCGTCTTTTTCAACTATGCTTTCAACTTCACCGCTTATAAAATCGACAAAGTTCTGTGCCGCTCTATAAAATTCCTCAAATGCTCTTTCATACGTTCTCACATCGTTGTATATAACCGAAATCTCCGTTTCTGGGCTTAGCAGCATTATTCTGTTCGCTTGCTTAACTGTTATAGCACAGCAAGTCTTGGAACAATAAGGAACACCCTCTTCGCCTTCTTCAGCCCTCGAACCGCTGCACAGAACGAATACGACATGTTCAGGCTGCTTGCCATTAATCGTAAGTTTCCTATCAAGCAGTCTCTCCATCTCCATGCTCGAAACGACACGGGGATGTGAGTAGTTCAATTTCTCAAGCTTGCTGAGATCGAAAGATTTAAAGCCTGTTGATACGATTACTGCACCGAATACATCCTCTATTATCTCCTCTTTTGCATCCAAGTTTATAGCATCTGTCGGACAGACTTTGACGCACTCACCACACTTCGTGCATTCCTCAGATATCGTGTATGTATCCGGGATTGCAAAGAAAGGCTGTTTATCTATCGCTTTCCTCTTCGAAAATCCGCAGTCGAATAAATTTTCAACTTCTACCGGACAGACCTCGCTACATCTCCCGCAAGACACGCATCTTTCCGCATCAACGTAATCTGGAGCTTTTCTTATCTTAACGACGAAATTTCCGTTCTCCTTTCTTATATCTAATATCTCAGAATTCGTTAAAACTTTTGCCCCGCTGTTCATCAATTCTTTTGAGAGAACGGGCATTATGCATTCAGATGCACACATCGATGACCAGCTTTCAGACTGGAAGAGCATGGGAATTTGACAGGTATGACCGCCGACATAAGGATTCTTCTCCACAAGAACAACTTCACACTTCTTTGCCGCCTCTATAGCCGCTTTCATCCCCGCAACTCCACCTCCAACGACAAGGACTTTCTCAGCTATCTTAACCTCATCGGTTGGTCTGTTCATGAGAAGCTTAACGTGAGCCATTCTGAGCATATCTATAGCTTTTCCTGTTACATCCCCTTCGTGAATCCATGCACACTGCTCTCTTATGTTTGCGACCTCGAACAGAGCTTTGTTTATTCCCATCTCTTCGAGAATTTTTGCAATTCTATTTTCATCAAATGTGTATGATGATCTCTCTGAACAGGCGGCGAATAATATGCGATCGCATCCGGAAAGCTTCTCCTTCATTTCCTTTACGCCTTCGGAGCTGCAGAGGAAATCTGTGCAGAAAACCTTATCGACGTTTTCGAGATTCTCTGCAACTTCGCAGAGCTTATCGATATCCATTTTCTCTGAAAGCAATCCACCACAAGTGCATATAGCCACGCCAATCTTCATCATATTCTCTTCGAGTCCGAAATATTTAAGAATTATCAATTGTAAGGTTCGCCTTACTTTAATTTTTTAAACAAATACGTTTCAGAGGGAATTATGCTCTTAGGGGAATTCATAGTATGGACTGCACTGACACTCTCAGCAATATGCATAGTTCTAATCCTATCGAGCATATACGGCAAGGAGATAGCTGTGGGAGCTTATGCGAGTTTAACCGTTATAGCGAACATAATTGCGGTAAAGCTGATCTCAGTCGGCAACATAGTCGCTCCCGCAGGTGTTATAGTGTATTCTATAACTTTCCTGATAACGGACTTTATAAGCGAGATTTACGGGAAGGATGTTGCGAAAAAGGCTGTCATAACGGGGTTTGTGGCTAATGTGATCGCAGTCTTCTCGATAGTTATAGCTGTTCAATGGACTCCCGCACCTTTCCTGTCTGAGGATTTTGTGAAGGCTTTCAATACCGTATTCTCCTACACTCCAAGAATAGTTGCAGCATCCTTCACGGCATTCATAGTAAGTCAGACCCACGACGTTTACGCATACCACTTCTTGAGAAAGCTTTCTAAGGGAAAATATCTGTGGCTGAGAAATAACGGCTCAACAATAGTTTCCCAGTTCATAGATACCGCAATATTCATAACGATAGCCTTTTACGGCGTAGCACCGATATTCAAACTGATAATCGGGCAATATCTGCTTAAGGTTGCGATAGCACTACTCGACACTCCATTTCTGTATATATCAGTAAGAGCTTTCAGGTTAAAGTCTGATGTCGATATCGCTTAACGTATATGCCTTTATCCCCATTCTCCTTACATCTTCGATCAAAGATTTTGCAGCATTTCCGTGATAGAACAGAACGTAATCCGGATCGCAATGATTCAGCATATCGATTATCCCTCTGTAATCGAGATGGTCGCTTAGAACAATTCTGTTTCTGTAAAATCTCTGTGCCGATAGAATAAAACCTTTTCTTACCTCCTTTGTCGGCAAGATTTTTGCTTCTCCCTCGCAAAATTCGATGCCTAAAGCTCTGCAAATCCTTTCTATCCTCTCAGTTGTTTCAAATCCTATTCCATTGCTTATAAGCATCTCCGCAACTCTCTGAGCTTTCCCTATCGGGTATGCTCCGAGTTCGTATCCCTTTTTTGCAGCATCCAAAACCTTCTCTACTTCATCTTCGAAAACGTGCATGGGATGTCCGTATGTCGCTTCGGTTATAAGCAACTCACATCTCGGCAGTGATTCGAAATTTTTAACATCGCCCGTTATGAGCATGTTCTTATCCTTAAAATAGAACGCTGTTGAGCCGTGCATGTGATGGGTTTCGAACGTCTTTATCTTTAAGCTATCTATCTTTAAAGTCTCGCCTATATCGAAAGTCGATCCCCTGAATTTCTCACCGCTAACAGCTTCGAGAATCTTTGCTGTCTCTTTCGAAGCAAATGCTTTTCTGTTCTTCATGTTTCTTAAACCGTGATGATCTGTGTGAGCGTGAGTTATTAAATTGAAGCCCCTTCCCGGAGAGCTGTCGATGTGAAAATCTATCCCATTCATCCTTAACGAGAAATGCGGTCTGAAGCCTCTGTTGAACTTCCGTCTGTATAATAGAACACCAAAGCAATCAGCGATTTCAAGCATAAAGCGAATATATCTCAATAGTTATTAAGTTTTTACCTATGAGATTGGCTATCGGAAATGCTGTGTTGATAATCTTAGCAGCTATATCAATCTTGACGGCAATTCTATGCAAGCAAATTCACTGGTTCCTTCGGATACCAATTTTACTCGTATGTTGGTTCTTGATGCTGTATTCATCGCACTGCTTAGCCCATTATATCGTCGGATCTCTGCTTGGCATCAAATTCAGCCACTACACCTTCTCAAAATCCATGCTCTCGAAATCGAATCTCTTCATCTCGAAAATATTTTCCGTAAAAGCCTTTCTAACCTTAAGGATAAAGGAGAGAGGCGGGGGCAAGGCTATGTTTCTCATGTTCATCTCTGGCCCTCTTGCATCCATACTCTCACCTTTCATCATAGTGGCGATTGTGTATAGCTACGACAGCCTGTTTAGCTTTGTATTGCTAATTTTATCGATTGCGAATGGAATATTTTCGGGATACATGAGTTACAAATACGGATGCATAAAAAAGGCTTTGGATGCCATATAGTAAGAGATTAATACAATAATCATCTGTTATGAACATGGAAGGTGTGCTGAAGAAGATTACGGATTACAAGTGGGAACTGCCGAAGAGTTATAAAGCCGGTATGAAGGTTCCCGCTTACTTTTACATAAACAGGAAGCTCATGCAGATTCTCGAAAAAGATGCAGTTGAACAGGCAGCAAACGTTGCAACAATGCCCGGAATTCAGAAAGCAAGCTTAGTCATGCCAGACGTTCACGTGGGCTACGGCTTTCCCATCGGTGGTGTCGCAGGTTTCAGCGTTGAAAACGGCGTTGTAAGTCCGGGAGGAGTTGGCTTTGATATTAACTGCCTTTCGCCGAATTCGAAGATATTGACAGATGAAGGATACTGGATCGAAATAGAGAAACTTCATACGAGGCTCGAAGAAGAGAGACTTAAGATTTACAACTTAACAGATGGACACAACGATTCCTCAGAGATTCTTTTCGTATCGGCAAGGAAAATCGACGAAAATGAGAAAGCTGTTAGAATTGTAACTAAAAACGGGAGGGTAATAGAAGGATCACCCGACCATCCCGTTCTGACTAATGAGGGTTACAAAACAATGGCTGATCTAACAAAGGGAGATCGAGTTGTAGTCTATCCATTCGAAGGAATTGAATACGAGGAATCCGACAAAGTGTTGCTGGATGAGAAAGATTTTGAGGGCAACGGCAGACAGATAATCAGATACCTGAGAGAGAAAAAGCTGATTCCACTGAAGATGAACAGCCCAATTATAGGAATAATCGCAAGACTGCTTGGATTTGCTTTTGGAGACGGTTGCATATACATCGAAAAAGGTGGCAGAACGATCCTAGCATTCTTTGGCGATAGAGATACGCTCGATGAGATAGCCAAAGACCTTAAGAAGCTTGGAATTAAAGCTTCAAAAATCTACTCCAGAAAGAGAAAAATCAGAATCAAAAGTGCTTGGACAGGAGAATACGAAAGCTACTGCGAAGACAACTTTATCAGAGTCTCATCAAGGGCTTTTGCTATCTTAATGCACAAGCTCGGAATGCCGATTGGAAGGAAAACTGATAAAGCTTACAGAGTTCCAGATTGGGTAAAAAAGGCACCAAAATGGGTTAAGAGGTGTTTTCTGACAGGATTATTCGGTGCAGACGGGAGTGAAGTCTTCTTCAGGAGGTTCACGCCTCTGCCGATAAGCTTAACGCAGTCCAAAGATGAGAGACTGAGAGATTCGCTCCTTGAATTCTTGAGCGATGTAAGAGATTTGCTTAAAGAGTTCGGAGTCGAAAGCACGATATACGAAATAAAATCTCTGAAAGGCAAAATCTCATACAGACTTTCGATAATCGGAGAAGAGAGTATTAGAAACTTCTTGGCTTACGTAGGCTACGAGTATTCAAGACGGAAAAAAGAGAAAGGCCTTATCGCTTTTGAGTATCTTAGAAGAAAAGAGAGGGTTAAGAAGATCAGAGAAGAAGCTGTAAGAAAATCGAAGGAAATTTATAGAGCTTCAGGGAGCATTTCAAAAGCTTACGATAGAGTTAAGGGAGAATACGTGAATAAGAGACTCATTGAAAGGGCTATATACAATGGAAGTGAAGAGATAAGGATAGCGAAGGACTTCCCGACCTTCGAAGAATTCATGCGTAACGCCCTCCCCGGCGGTTTCGTCCTCGATGAAGTCGCTAAAATCGAGGTCTTTAAACCAGGATATGACAAGTTCTACGACATCGGAGTTCTTCATGATGCCCACAATTTCGTAGCAAACGGCATCGTCGTCCATAACTGCGGCGTCAGGCTAATACGCTCGAATCTGAGCGTGGATGAAGTTAAACCGAAGATAAAAGAGCTGATAGATGCTCTATTCGTTGCAGTCCCGTCTGGTGTTGGTAGTGAAGGGAGGTTGAGAGTTAAAGATAAAGAACTCGATGAAATCTTAATCTCCGGTGCCAACTGGGCTGTTGAGAATGGCTACGGATACGAAAGGGATTTGCTGCATTGCGAAGAGAACGGTGCATTAGAAGGTGCTAAGCCTGAAGTTGTAAGCAGGAAAGCGAGAGAGAGAGGAAGGCCTCAGCTCGGAACGCTCGGTAGCGGAAATCACTTCTTAGAGGTTCAGTTCGTAGATAAGGTTTTCGATGAGAATGCTGCAAAGATAATGGGAATTGAGGAAGGAATGGTTACGGTTATGGTTCATTGCGGGAGCAGGGGGCTTGGACATCAGGTTTGCAGTGATTTCTTAGTTGTTCTCGACAGGGCTGTGAAAAAGTATGGGATAAAGTTGCCCGACAGACAGCTCGCATGTGCCCCGATAAACAGCAGAGAAGGACAGGATTACTTCGGCGGGATGGCTGCATCGGCAAATTACGCATGGTGTAACAGGCAGATTATAACGCACTGGGTCAGAGAGACTTTCCAGAAGATATTCGGTATGAGCGAAGACGATTTAGGAATGGAGCTTATATACGATGTTGCCCACAACATAGCGAAATTCGAAACACACAAAGTTGATGGGAAGAAAGTAAGGCTGTGCGTCCATAGAAAGGGTGCAACAAGAGCCTTCGGTCCAAATCATGCAGAAATTCCGAAGGATTATCAGAAAATCGGACAGCCAGTCTTAATTCCCGGCTCCATGGGGACGCCGAGCTACGTATTAGTCGGGACTGAGAAAGCTATGGAAGAAACATTCGGATCAACCTGTCATGGAAGCGGAAGGGTTATGAGCAGAGCCGCAGCCAAAAGAAAGCTCAGAGGAGATAGAATAAAGGCTGAACTGATGAAAGAGGGGATATACGTCAGAGCAACGCACGGAGCTTTGCTTGCCGAAGAGGCACCTGAGGCTTACAAGAGGAGCGATGACGTCGTCGAAGTCGTCCATAGAGCGGGAATATCGAAGATAGTTGCGAGATTGAGACCCTTAGGAGTTGCTAAGGGATGATAAGGAACATCGATATCGAAAAGGATCAGAGAATTTCAGATTTAATCGACCAGCTAAGTGAATCCGCATTCAACGCAAGAAGACTCGGTGAGGCGGCGAGGATATACTTAGAGATGCTGAAAGATAATGCTTTCATATTTTTTACTCTCGCAGGTGCGATGATACCCGCTGGGATGAGGAACGTTGTGAGAGGTTTAATCGAGAATGGATTTGTTAATGCGATCGTAACGACTGGTGCGAATGTAACGCATGAAATAGCTGAGGCTTTGGGTTACAGACACAAAAAAGGCTCTGAAAATGCGGATGATGTCATTCTGAGCAGAGAGAATATAAACAGAATATACGATGTTTACATCGAAAATGAGGCATTTGAAGGCATTGAAAGCTTCGTCAGCGGGATTTTTCAAGAGATGCGTGGTGAATTTGCGAGTTTCGAAATACTTTGGGAGATTGGAAAAGAGTTGCAGGATTCTTTTCTGAGGATTGCTTACGACAAGAATATCCCCGTATTCTGCCCGACCTTACATGATTCTATCTTAGGTCTTCATCTATACATCTACGGCAGGGATATGATATACAATCCGATAAAAGACGTTCAAAGGATAGTTGATCTTTGCTTTCAGGACAGAAAAATGGGAATAGTTATCGTTGGCGGAGGTGTTCCGAAGAATTTCGCTTTACAAGCCATGCTTCTGAGCAAGGGATTCGATTACGCAATACAGATAACAACGGATTCCCCCCAATGGGGCGGGTTGAGCGGTGCTACGCTCAGCGAAGCCAAAAGTTGGTGTAAGCTTAAGGAGAATGCGAAAAGTGTAACAGTTTACTGCGATGCAACGATAGCTCTGCCCCTCATATACTCATACATTCTCGATAGGACGGATTAAGTAATTTATTTAAAGCTAATAAATTATGTTTTGGTAAGATGATTGAACATTGGGAGGAATACAAGATCATAGAGAACGCACTCAGAAATCTCGTCGAATCTATAAACACGCTGCCGAGAATTAAGAAAGCATTGATACATCTGATCAAAGCCGGGGGAAAAAGAACGAGACCGATAATAGTTTTGCTCAGCAGCAAGCTTGCGGGCGGTAATTATTCCGATGTCCTCGATATGGCTCTCGCTGTGGAGCTTATCCATACCGCAAGTTTGGCTCACGATGATATAATTGATAGAGGGGTTGTCAGAAGGAACGTTGAAACGCTTAACGTCAAATACGATCCATCATTAGCCATGCTCGTCGGAGATTGGCTGATCTCGAAATCCGTTGAGCTGACATCGAAATATGGTGAGGAGATAATAAGGAACTTCGCAAAGACCGGGATGCTAATGAGCGAAGGAGAGATAATAGATGTTTACAGCATAGAAGACAACATCAGCGAAGAGAATTATTTCAGATGTATAGAAGGTAAGACAGCTTCGTTATTCGCTTACGCAGCGAAGAATGCATACAAATACATCTCAGGGGACAACGAGAGGTCGGAAAAGATGTTCGAATACGGCTACAATCTCGGCATAGCATATCAGCTCGTGGATGACCTCCTCGAATATCTTGAGATTTTTGAGGATAAAAAGAGTGAGTTCGAATCACTAACCTTACCCATAATTCTCGAAAGAAAGCTCGGATTTAAGAATGCTGTTAATACGGCTTTGAATTACATAAGGGAGTTTGCGAAAAAGAGCAAGGAGGCTCTTGAAAACTTTCCGAAGTCAAATGCGAAATCGAAGCTGCTGTTCCTCGTCGATTACATGACATTCAATCTTATAAGGAACTACATGACAAAGAACAAGGAGATTTTAAGCCTTCTTGAAAGCAATCTTTGAAGAATTCCTGAAAACTCTATCAGTATCTTCTACCCCGGCACCTCTCAAAATCTTTTCTGCGAAATCCTTTGTCATGAAATCAGACAGTGCATGAGCATCGCTGTTGATTACGAATTCGCAACCGAATTTACTTCCTATTCTTGCAACATGCCCGTTGCTCAAACAATGACCTTTCCTCGCTGTTATCTCAAGATAAACATCGTTTTCGGCTGCAATCTCAGCGGTCTTCTCATCTATAAGTCCGGGATGGGCTAAGATGTCGATTTCCTCTTGAACGGCGTAAAAATTCGTTCCCTCCTTTACCGGCTCGACTAAGGTCTCGCCATGAACTACGATCAACTCAGCACCCAAATCTCTCGCAAATCTTACCGCTTTTCCGATCAATTTCGGCGGAATGTGAGTTAGCTCAACACCTATCAGAATTTTCAACTCGTATTCGTTCAAAAATTCTCTAATTTTCAGCAGGTTGGTAATTATGAATTCCATATTCGTGAAATCTGCGTGATCAGTAATTGCGAGAGCTTTGTAATTCAATTCTGCCAATCTCCTTGCTATTTCTGAGGGAATAAGCTCGCCATCGCTAAAAACGGAATGGATGTGTAAGTCGATCATACAAAAAGGTTAAATAAACTCGCATTATTAACTTTTTTGTGCCGGGAATCAGGAGACTCGTATTAGATGTTTTAAAACCACACGAGCCGAATAAT